>JBAUVX010000234.1:0-23515 GCA_049583465.1 Waddliaceae bacterium
CAATAGATTTTTGATTCTAAGTGGATTACAAAATCGAAGCTTGGTCTGTAGTCACCAATCGAGATTTTGTAATCCACTTAGAATTAAAAAGATGAAGAAATCGCCCGCGCAACATGCGGAATGTGGGGTATATAACCATTGATGCGGCCTATTCCTCCCACCCCTCTTCCCCGATTAAAGGGACAAAGCGGACGGGACCGAGAAATTCATGATGATCTTTCCCTGTCAGGGATTTGCGAATGCGCACCAACTCTTGACTAAATGCATCTCCAACAGGAATCACCATTCGGCCTGCCGGTTTTAACTGCTCAAGGAGAGATTCCGGAATAACGGGTGCGCCGGCAGTGACAATGATTGCATCGAAAGGGGCTTTTTCCGGCCAGCCTAAAGTTCCGTTGGCGACCTTAACATGTATGTTATCATAACCCAGTTGTGCAAATCGCTCTTGTGCTTGAGTTGCTAATTGAGGAATCCGTTCGACTGTGTAGACCTCTTGCACAATCAAAGAAAGAATGGCGGCTGCATATCCCGATCCTGTCCCGATTTCGAGCACATGCGAAGAGCTCTCCACCTCTGCCGCTTGCGTCATCAAAGCGACAATGTAGGGCTGGCTAATCGTTTGTCCATACCCGATTTCCAAGGGTCCATCCTCATAGGCATAGTGATGAAGCTTGCTTGGAACAAAACAGTGGCGAGGGACCGCTGCCATGCTTTCCAACGTCGCAGGGTCATGAATATCGCGTGGAATCAGCTGGTATTCGACCATCTGCTTTCGTTTCTCTACATATTCCGGAACATCATTCGTCATGCTTTTCTTCTTCCGGTCCTGTAGGGGGAGCCACATCGGTGACCGCTCCTTTCAGCACTTCCATTTTTGCTCCGTCGTACAGCTTTAGGATCACCGTTTGCTCTTCCACCCGCAGCACTGTTCCAAGAATTCCCATTGCTGTGACTTTGTCCCCTTTTTTCAAATTCGATCGTTGCTCCTCTAGAGCTTTACGCCTCTTTTGCTCGGGCCTCCATAGAATAAAATAGAAAAATGCAATGGCGATACCAATCATCGCCAGTGTTTGCCAAAGGCCTTGATCCATAAACGGCATGTTGTCCCCCTCTTGAGCAAAGAGCCTCTGATTGCTTAGTATCGTTAGGAAATACCCCAACAGGTATGCGGGTCTTTTCATCTTTTCACCTTTTAACTTTTTGCATGGTCCAAAACTCCCGTTAAGTAACACGGGTTCTCAGGGATAAATGGCGCAAATGCGCTCATAAAACGTATCAAGCGCCCCTTGGAGTACAGCTTGCCGTAATTGCCGCATGAAATCAAGGTAAAAAGCGACGCTTTGTAGAGAGAGGAGGGTCAATCCGGTGATTTCTTTTACATTGACCAGATGGTGCAAATAGGCCTTGCTGAACTGTGAAGCATAACAGTTGAGCTCTCGATCGAGCGGGGTAAAATCCTCGGCATATCTTCCCGCTTTTATCGGAATTTTGCCGGCCCACGTATAGGCCGTTCCATTGCGTGCATTTCTTGTAGGAAGAACGCAGTCAAACATGTCGACTCCCCGCATGACAGCTTCGATGATATTGCGCGGCGTCCCGACGCCCATCAAGTAACGGGGCTTGTCTTTGGGGAGAAGGGGAATGGAGGCGTCAAGCATGGCATACATCGTGTCCGCAGGCTCGCCCACGGATAATCCTCCAATCGCATAGCCGTCGAAATCCAGTCCGACTATACTTTCCGTCGATTGCCGGCGAAGATCTTCATACATGCCTCCTTGCGCGATACCAAAGAGGGTTTGGTGAGGTTGAAGGTCTGCATCGCGGCACAATCTCTCCCAATGGTAGGTTCGATCCATTGCCTTCTCGATTTGAGAGCGCTCGCAGGGATAGGGAGAACACTCATCGAAGGCCATCACAATATCGGCTCCAAGGATTTTTTGCATGTGCATGCTTTCATGGGGACCTAGAAAGTTGCGCGAACCATCGAGGTGCGATTGAAAATAGACCCCTTTTTCCGTGACCCGGTTAAGTCCGGAAAGGGAAAAAATTTGAAACCCTCCTGAATCGGTGAGGATGGGGTATGGCCAGTGCATAAAGCGGTGGAGTCCCCCTGCCTTATCCATGATTGCCATTCCGGGGCGAAGCATGAGATGATAGGTGTTGCTTAGGATCGCCTGTGTGCCAATATCAAGAAGATGCTGAGGGGTGAGGGTTTTTACAACGCCTCGCGTCCCTACGGGCATAAAAATGGGGGTATCAAGGATCCCATGGGCTGTTTCGATTTTCCCCGCTCGCGCTTGGCTTTCCGTATCTGTTTTTAGTATTGTAAATTTCATTGCAACCTAATTTCTACCCATTTTCCTGTCCAAAACTCGCGTTGTCCATACACAGCTTAATGGGGTCTATCCAGCAAAGCGAGGGTTTCCACGGCTAGGGTGTGAGGGAACTGGTCGATGGGCTGAACGATGCGCAATGTGTATCCGGCAGCAACAAAATCGGCAACGTTTTCTGCCAGCGTGATCGGATTACAAGAGAGATAAAGAATTTTTGGAGGAAAGAGTTCTTGGATGTGTCGGATAGCGTGGGAATCGAGGCCTGAACGGGGAGGATCCACCAAGACAAGATCAGGGGGAGGGAATAGATTTCCTGTGCGGATTTCCAGCAGCTTTTCCGTTACGGAACCGGTAAGAATCGTCACATTGGACACGCCGTTGATCGAGGCATTATGCCGTGCATCATGTGCAGCTTCGGGCGACAGTTCAATCCCCACAACTTGCCGGGCCCGTTTTGCCGCGCAAATGCCGAATGTTCCCGTCCCGCAATATAAATCGTAGACAACAGCGCTTTTGCCGATGAGCCCCATTGTCAAGGCAAGGGAGTAGATCTTTTCTGCTTGGCGGGTATTCGGCTGAAAAAATGAAGAGGGACTGATGGCAAATGTAAGGGGGACGGGTTCTTGTGCAGGATCGGTTTTGATCTGTAAAATCTCTCGGATGTGGTCGGCTCCATGGAGGTGCATTTCATAAAAGTTCGTCGGTTTTCCCTTCTTCTGTTGCTGTATCGTCAGGAAGAGGCTCAACTTTTTCGTTGGATCCAGGAGCTCTACAGCATCTCGAACAAAGGCGGCAAAGCTCTCAAGATGGCGCTTTTTTATGGCATAGTCGGGATTTCCCGACACCTTTAAATTAATCATCCTGTCTCCGGTTCTTTGCCCTTCGCGCAAAATCAAATTGCGCAAGGTTCCCGAATCCCGACTTGCATGATAGGCATCGAGGCCTGTCTCATTCCACCATTGCCCCACGGCTTTAACGGCATCAACGAACCAAGGATTGGGCAAGTGGCACTCTGAAAGATGAAAGACCTTGCCCTTGGTCGAGTCCATGACAAGCCCAAGGTAGCGCGAACCAAAGGAATCGGAAGAAAAGGTGAATTCCATTTTATTCCGATAGTGCCAGGGGTTGGAAGTGGGAATGATCTCTCGAAATTCTGTTTTTTGACCTAGGAGATCGCCGAAACAACGTCGAATGAAGTCCTGTTTTTCTCTGAGCTGCCTTTGATAGGGGATGTGCTGCCATCGACATCCTCCGCAGGTGGCGAAATGGATGCAGCGGGGTTTTATGCGGCTCTTTGAGAACTCGATGATTTTCTCTAGCCGAGCACCATAAACCCCCGACCGTTTTCGCAAAAGTAAAATCCGAACCCGATCTCCCGGGACTGTGAAAGGGACTTCAACGGGCCAGCGCGTGCCGTCCTGGCGGTCAAAATAACCGAGGCCGTTTCCTCGCTTTGAAAATTTAACAATGTCTATTTCAATGTAATGAGGACGATTTCGAATGGACATATACACATTCAAATTCAAGAATTGGATTTGGGCAATGCGAAAGCTCCCGCGATTGAACGATCGCAAGAGGTTCAATATTAATATAATATGGAGCCTCTTATGATCGTCCAAGCCCGGGGATTTGGCACCGCCGAAATTCCAATTCTTGAATTTGAATGTGTATAACGCGGCCCTTCGCAGCGGAACGAAACAATGAACGAGAAAAAAAAATGTCTAAAAATCCATTGCCTTTTTTAGTCCAAAAACCGCATGAACACATCCCAACGAACGCGCAGAGTATAGAGCTTGCGTTTCCATCGCTTTTTTCAATATCACGCTGACCGCTGATGTCTACAGGCACTTCCTGCGGGATGCGCTTGAATTATCGCAGAGTCTGAACAAAAAGTCTACGCCTATTTTGACTAAAAACCAACGTCTGCTTCAATGACTGACAAGATTATCTCGTTGCTTTTCTTTTCATTGGAAGTTTTGCTGTAGGCTTCCTTTTAAAAGACAGCGTAGGTGCTCGAGCAGTCGTTTTACGCGTTGTTGTTTTTTTCTTCGTTGTTGTTTTAGGCTTTGCCGCTTTTCTCTTAGGAGCAGCAGCTTTCTTTGCAGCGGGTTTAACCGTCGATTTCTTTTTAGCGACAGTGGTTGTTTTTGCCGTTCTTCTTGTCGTTTTTGCTTTCGCTGCCGGCTTCTTTTTCCCTTTTGTCTGCTTTTCTGTTTTGATGGATTCTTTGCGGAACAACTTAGCGACTTTTTCAAGCCGAATCGTCCCGGTTCGGACACGCTGAGCTGCAGCTCTGTTTCCGGCCTCGCTTTTGTCAATGTCTTGCGAAATCTGCGCAAGAAGGTTTTTCATTTGATTTGTTGTTTGTTTTAATGCCATAGAGAAACTCCTCTTATACCTAGATTTTCCTAAAATTACATGCATATTTGTTTTTTTTATATTGTGCAATATTTTTTTTTATATACATAAATTTTCGTAACCCCACATTCCGCATGTTGGGGGAGGTGATTTCAATAGATTTTTGATTCTAAGTGGGTTACAAAATCGAAGCTTGGTCTGTAGTCACCAATCGAGATTTTGTAATCCACTTAGAATTAAAAAGATGAAGAAATCGCCCGCGCAACATTCGGAATGTGGGTTAAAAGCAGTCTTCCTTTGACTCTAAAAAGTCAAGTTTCAGCCTGTTTTTTAAAATCTTACCACCCATTTTCACGTTCTGCGAGCGGCTTTCCGCACAGCCCGAGCTAAAAACCCCACCTCGTTTTACGTCGAACTCACGTTGAAAAACTCTTCACAATAGGGAGTAAAGATGCTATGATGAACGTTTTTCATCAACTTACAGGTGGTGTCATGGAAAAGACGTTAGAAAAAGGAGATGATAAGATTCAAAAAATCTGCGACTCCCTCAGGAAGGAGACGCTGGAGCCTGCGAAAGAAGAGGCGCAAAAAATCGTAGAAGAGGCAAAAGCACATGCGGCAAGTTTTCTTGATGAAGCGCGGGAGGCTGCAGACAAGCTTCTTGCCTCTGCCAGGGAATCTATCGAGAAAGAGCGTCAAGTGTTCCATTCATCCCTTGAGCAAGCCGCAAAACAGAGTGTAGAGAAGTTGCGCCAGGTGATTGAACATCAATTATTCCACGACGAACTAGAAGCTGTTTTACTCGAATATACGTTAGATCCTCAAGTGATTGCAAAAATCATTGAGGCCATGATCAAGGCAATAGATGAAGAGGGCATTTCGGTTGAGTTCTCTGCAGTGATACCAAAAACGGCCTCCCCTAAAGATGTGAACCGCTTATTAGGAGAAAGGATTCAGAATCAACTTAAGGAAAAATCGGTCTCTGTGGGAGAATTTGCCGGCGGGGCGCAAATTAAGCTGCATGACAAAAAAATGACCTTTGATATGACCGATAGAGCATTGATAGAATTGTTGGCCAACTATGTAAGGAAAGACTTTCGCAAATTTCTCTTTAAATCATGACCAAAAACTACTACTATTTAGCCTCGGCGCTTCCCGATTTGCACATTGGAAATCCTCCGGATCTCAATTTTGCATCATTCGACGAACTTCTGAAGACAAACCTAACTTCCGAAGATTATCGGCAGGTGTCGGTCATCCGCCGCTATTATGATATCAACAACATTCGGGCTTTTTGGCTAGGGGGCCAACTCGACCCTCACGGGGTTTACAATGCAATAGAGTTAGAAGAATCGCTGTTAACGCAAGAGGGATTCCCGGAATATGTGTTTGCCTTCCTCGAAAAATATTCGCAACTCGATGAACGTCTCCAACGTTTTCCTGCACTCATCACCGAGTACTTTCGCCATGAAGTTGCCGCGGCTTCCGGCTTTCTCCGGGACTATCTCACTTTTGAAAGGGAATGGAGGCTTGTCTTCACAGGATTTCGTGCGAAAAAACTCGGCCGCGACATCGCAGTGGAGCTGCAATTTGAAGATCCCAATGACGACATCGTGGCGCAAATCCTCGCACAGAAGGATGCCGTCGACTATATTCCTCCTGTGCGCTATCATCATTTGCGCGCTCTTTTTGAGAGCCATGCCGAAGCACCCCTCGACCTGCATCAGGCGTTATGCGACTATCGTTTTCATCGGTTGGAGACCATGTACTCGATTCACGTGTTTTCTATCGATAGAATATTAGCTTATTTGGCCCAACTGGTGATTGTGGAAAAATGGATGGAATTGGATAGGCAAAAGGGGAAAACCGTGATTGAAACTATCGTGAGGGAGGCATTATGAACAAAGCTGTCAAGGAAGTCAAACAGGAAGAAAAAGCTCAAGGTCATGTGGTGAATGCCTTTGGCAACCTTCTTCATGTGGAATTTGATGGAGACATTCGCCAAGGGGAAGTGGCTTTGGTCCACCTCGATGGAGTCGGGTTAAAAGCCGAAGTGATCGAAATCACGGGAAACATTGCCAAAATTCAGGTTTTTGAAGATACAAAAGGCGTTGGTTATCGGACTAAGGTGACCTTTGTCGGCGATTTACTCGAAGCAGAGCTCGGCCCGGGTTTGCTTTCGTCGATTTTTGACGGACTCCAGAATCCTCTTGTCGACGTTGCCGATGTTGCCGGCCTTTTTCTTCCAAGGGGGGTGTATCTTCCTGCATTGCCTAGAGATAAACACTGGGAATTCGAACCTACCGTCAGCATTGGCGATAAAGTCAGGAGGGGCGATACTCTCGGAACCACCCTCGAGGGGCGGTTTCTCCACCATGTCATGGTCCCTTTTTCCCATTATGGAACCTACACGATCACTTGGGTGATAGCACCGGGAACCTATGATGTGGATACCGTCGTTGCTAAAGCCAAGGATGAATTTGACCATGAACATGCTTTTACGATGGTGCAAAAGTGGCCCATCAAAGCCGGGCTGTTTGAGGGGGAGAAGATTAAGCCCACGCGGATGATGGATACGGGAATGCGTATTCTCGACACAATGGTTCCCGTTGTGAAGGGAGGCACCTTCTGCAGCCCCGGACCTTTTGGAGCAGGAAAAACCGTCCTGCAACACCACCTGGCAAAATTTTCTTCCGTCGATATTGTTATCGTTGCCGCCTGCGGGGAGAGGGCCGGCGAGGTGGTGGAGATGCTAAGAGAATTTCCTCACCTGATCGATCCCCACACGGGAGAGACCCTCATCACCCGAACGGTCATCATTTGCAATACCTCATCGATGCCGGTAGCGGCACGAGAGTCGTCCATTTACATGGGGATGACGATTGGGGAATATTATCGCCAGATGGGCCGTGATGTCCTGTTGCTTGCCGACTCAACCTCGCGCTGGGCTCAGGCATTACGGGAAATATCAGGCCGTTTGGAAGAAATCCCCGGAGAAGAGGCTTTCCCCGCCTATCTTGCCTCGAGAATTGCCGATTTTTATGAGCGCTCGGGCGAGGTTTCCTTGAAAAATGGGGGGCAGGGATCTTTGACAGTGGGAGGAGCGGTCTCTCCTGCCGGAGGAAATTTTGAAGAGCCGGTGACACAGTCGACATTATCTGTTGTAGGGGCCTTTCATGGGCTATCTCGAGAACGTTCGGATGCCCGTCGATATCCTGCGGTTGATCCTCTGATTTCTTGGTCAAAATATATTTCCGATGTGAGCGAGGAACTCGAAGAGAAACAGGAAGGATGGGGAGAGATGGTAAAAAAGGCTAACTGGTTTCTCAGAAAAGGGGATGAAGTCGGCAAAAGGATGGAAGTCGTTGGAGAAGAAGGAACAGCGATTGACGACACCGTGATCTACCTGAAGGCAGAGCTCTTTGATTTCTGTTATCTCCAGCAAAATGCTTTTGATCCGGAGGACATGTACTGTCCCTTGCCCAGACAGATTGTACAGTTTCAACTCATCAATCAAATCTTTGATCAACCATTATATTTTTCCACTCACGATGAAGCTCGAGAGTTTTTTTTAAATTTGCAAAATCAGGTAAAAAATTTAAACTATATGACCTTCGACTCCCGAGAATTCAAACAGGCTCGTGCTAAAGTTGATACCTTAATGGAGAGCGCTAAAAAAAGGGAAGGCTAAGCGATGAAAACCGTCTACGATAGAATCCAAGAGATGCGCGGCAATCTGATTACTGTGATTGCCGAAGGGGTGAGTTTGGGAGAGCTGGCACGGATTGACTTGAAGGATGGACGGCAGATTTTTGCTTCTGTTCTTCGGATTGAAGGTAATCGTGCGACCCTCCAAGTGTTCCAAACCACGCGCGGTATTTCAACAGGAGACCGGGTCACTTTTCTTAAAAGGCAAATACAGGCCACTTATGACAAGGCTTTGCTTGGAAGACGTTTGAGCGGGGCAGGCGAGCCGATCGACGGGGGACCCGATATTGTCGGTGAATCCATTAACATTGGGGCTCCTTCCTTCAATCCTGTCCGGCGAATCATCCCCAGGGAGATGGTGCGGACCAATATCCCCATGATCGACATGTTCAACACCTTGGTGAGATCGCAAAAGATTCCCATTTTTTCCGTTTCCGGGGAGCCTTATAATCAACTGCTCATGCGCATCGCCAACCAAACCAACGCCGATGTTGTTGTCATCGCAGGGATGGGGCTTACGTTTAATGATTATCAGGCATTTATTGATAATGCCGAGCAGGCGGGATCGCTGAATAAGACGATCATGTACGTCCATCGTGCGACTGATCCTGCTGTCGAGTGCACGCTCGTGCCTGATATGGCCTTAGCCTCCGCGGAAAAGTTTGCCGTGAATGAGCAGCATGTCCTCGTCTTGCTCACTGATATGACCGCTTTCGCCGATGCGATCAAAGAGATCGCCATTACGATGGACCAGGTTCCTTCCAACCGTGGATACCCCGGATCGTTGTACTCCGATCTTGCCTCTCGTTATGAAAAGGCCGTTCTCATTGAAGGAAGCGGGTCGATCACCATCATTGGCGTGACAACGATGCCCGGTGATGACGTCACCCATCCCGTGCCGGATAACACAGGATATATCACTGAAGGACAGTTCTATCTGCACAATTCTCAAATCGACCCGTTCGGTTCCCTGTCAAGGCTCAAACAGCTTGTAATTGGAAAAATCACCCGCGAAGATCATACTGACCTTGCCAACGCAATGATTCGTTTGTATGCCGATTCTAAAAAATCAATGGAAAGGCAAAGCATGGGATTTAAACTGTCGCGATGGGATGAGCAGCTGTTGCGCTATGCAGTATTATTTGAAAAAGAGTTGATGGACTGGGAGGTGAACATGCCCTTGGAGAAGGCTCTTGATCTTGGCTGGAAGATTTTAGCGGAATGTTTTAGACCAAAAGAGGTGGGAATTCGAGACAACATTCTCAAGAAATATTGGATGGAATCGAACAATCATGGCTGAGATCAAACTAACGAAAAACGAGTTGAGGGCACAGCAAAAGCGTCTAGGTCAATTAGAAAAATACCTCCCTACTTTGCAATTAAAAAAAGCGATGCTCCAGGCTGAAATTCACGACGCTCGCATCGAGATTCAGCAGTGTAAAGAGGAGCTGCAGCACCGGTCGGCTTCGGTCGAAGAGTACAGCTCCCTCCTTTCGGAAACAATCCCTTTCGACTTTAAGCAGGCCGCGAAAATTTTTCGGCTGGAGAAGAGATATGAAAATATTGCCGGGGTCGAAGTTCCTTATTTCGAATCGATTACTTTCGAAGAGGTCGACTATAGCCTCTTTGACAGCCCCCCCTGGATTGACGGGGTCATCCAAGGTCTTCGCTCCCTTGCCGAAGCTGTCGTTCGGGTCGCGATAGCAAAAGAAAAAAAAGAGGCTTTGGAAAAAGAGCTGCGGATGGTGTCGATTCGCGTGAATCTGTTCGAGAAAATCTTGATTCCCCGTGCTCTGAAAAATATCAAAAAAATTATTGTTTTCCTTGGAGATCAAGAGCTTGCCGCTGTTGCCCGGGCAAAGGTGGCAAAAGGCAAAATTGAAAAGCATAAAGAGTTATTAAGGTTGGGTACATGAGAATCGATGTCAAAAAGTATTTATTCATTGGAATCCAAAAGGAGCTGGAGGAGTTTTTTGAGCAAGCCCAGCAGGCAGGCTTGGTGCATTTCATCGATAAAAAGCAGAAAAAAATAAAAGAATTGCCTAACGATATTCAGCAAGTCACCAATGCCATCAAAGTCTTGAGAGAATTTCCGACACTGACACAAGAGGGACTCGACGGTTTTACGGAAGCCGATTCCCTCACGGAGAGCATCCTCCGCATCAAACATGCCTTGGACCGGCTCGAGGAAGAGGGTCGTGTCATCGGGTTGGAAGTCGCCAGAATAGAGGCTTTTGGACAGTTTTCTATGGATGACGTTGCCTATCTGGAGAAGGAGGGGAATCGAAAGATTCAGTTCTTTTTTGCCAAAAAAGGAACAACAGAAGGGCAGGCTCTCCCCAAAGGGCTCATCCACATTGCAACGGATCACGGGTTGGATTACTTCATTGCAATCAACAAAACACCCACCCAGTATCCGAATATGATCGAAATGCGCGTCGACAAAGAACTGCAGGAGCTCAAACGCCGTTTGCAAGAGATCCAAAGAGAAATCCATCAACAAGAAGGGGAGCTTAAAAGGTATCAGAAGTACAATGCTTTTCTTCATGATGCTTTAATTGTGAAATATAATCGCTTTAATCAGGAAGTGGCAAAAACCTATGTGAATACAGAAATGAAAGGATCTCTTTTTTCTGTGGAGGGGTGGGTGCCGATGAATAAAATCGAAGAGCTCAAGCGGTTCCTGAAAGATGTCCCGGTATACGTCGCGGAGATTGCTATCGGCCCTGAGGAGGCTCCTCCAACCTACCTGGAGAATAAAGGTGTTAGCCGGATTGGAGAGGACTTGGTCCACATCTACGATACTCCGTCTAATACCGACAAGGACCCCTCTTTGTGGGTCCTCATCTCCTTTGCCTTTTTTTTTGCGATCATTATTGGAGATGGAGGGTATGGTCTTGTTTTTCTTGCTGCCGCCCTGTACTTTCTCTACAAAAATCCCGGCTTGCGCAAAGGCGGCATGCGCGTTTGGTCATTAGTCATGATTCTCAGCGCGACCTGTGTCGTCTGGGGGTTGTTTACCCATTCTTTCTTTGGAATCAGAATGACACCGGATAGTCCCTTCGCCAAAATTTCTGTCCTCAATGCTCTTGTGGAAAAAAAAGCTGCTTATCATTGGGAGCAGAAGGATCAGGTTTACCAAGAATGGGTGGATAAATTTCCCCAGCTTACAGGGGCTGCGACCCCGCATGACTTTCTTCTTGAGGCAAAAAAAGAGACCGATAGCCGCACAAGCTACGAGATGTACGAGCGATTTGGCGATGGCATTTTAATGGAAATTGCCCTTCTCATCGGGATTGTTCACATTTCTCTTTCCTTATTGCGTTACCTCAATCGTCACTGGGCAGGATTGGGATGGGTGATTGCCATCATTGGCTGTTATCTCAGTTTTCCCGAGTTTTTAAATGCGACATCGGCACTCCACTATCTTTTTGGTTGGGATAGGAAAATATTGTCTATTGAGGGCAGGTATATGATTTATGGCGGGGTCACTCTTGCCGTCGTCCTTGCCGTGATCAAAGATAAACTTCTTGGGTTTATCGAAATCACCAACGTGATACAGCTTTTCGCTGATGTTCTCTCCTATTTACGTCTCTACGCTTTGGGTTTGGCCGGATCGATCATAAGTGGCACCGTTAATGATATTGCCGGCTCCCTCATGGTTGTTGCAGGGGGAATTTTGCTCATTGTTGGACATGGTCTGAACATGGTGTTGTCGATTATTGGAGGGATCATTCATGGCCTGCGTCTCAATTTTATCGAGTGGTATCACTACAGCTTTGATGGAGGAGGAAAGTTATACGATCCTCTTCGCAAAATGGAAATAGAATAAAAGTCGAGTTATCCAAAAAAAGGAGATCGTCACAGATGGATTATAGTATGGTAGGGCCGGCGCTAGCCTTAGGATTAAGCGCAATTGGCAGCAGTATTGGATGTGGTATTGGGGGAATGGCTTCCCATGCCATCATGAGCCGCGTCGAAGAGGGGCATGGGAAATTTATTGCGATGTCAGCGATGCCTTCGTCGCAAATTATTTACGGATTTATTTTGATGCTTCTGATGAGGGATGCGATTCGTGGAGAAACTCTATCTCCAATGTCGGGCATTGGCATCGGATTAGCATCGGGAACAGCCATTATGATTTCTGCTATATTCCAAGGCCGGGCAGCAGCAAGCGGCATCCAAGCTTCAGCGAAGGAGCCTGCGATTTTTGGAAAATGTCTGGCAGCATTGGGAATCGTCGAGTCTTTTGCTTTGTTTGCGTTTGTGTTTGCCTTGATGCTGATTTTCTAACACATTGGCATGCAGCACAGTGCTCAACCCCGGCTCAAATGTTAACAGTGTGTTAAGATTCTACGAACTCAAATGCCGGCCCTGCTATACTGCTTGCTTTACTGTAGGAGATCAGAAAGATGATAGATGGATTAACACCTCAACAATTCGACCGATTCATCGTGCCCGCCCCTATCAAGCCTACGCTGCTGGGAGGGAACAATTTTGAACAATTTTGTTATGTTGTCCGTTATATCGGCATAGTGTTCCGCAGGGCGATGAATTGGTGTTCTGTTCTCGGAGGGAATGGCCAGTGGGAAAATCATGCAAATCTTTTGCATCACCTGAAGAACCATTTGTATACAGCCAAAACCTCGGAGCTCCAAGATCAAGAGAAGGAGATCGATAGAATTTATCAGACTATAGTTCTGCGTATGGAAGAGGAGGAAGACGAGCTTCTTGAGGATGGGCGAAGATCAATCGATGAATTGGTGGTTATACGAAAATATTTACAGAACTTGTTGCCCCCGGATAATCCTCTGATTGATCATCCCGCATTTGCGATTTTCATTAGAGAAGAAAGAAAAAATGATCTCGTCACGTTTTTGTTAGGAAAAGAGGTAAGAATGAGAGGGGCACCTTCTCCGGGCCGTCTTGAGAATCCGGTGGACGTCGAACATTTAGAAAATGCTCTGACTCCTCTAGAAGAGCAAGATAAACAGTATGTACTCGATAAATTAGATTTTTTTCATCCCCTGGGTAAGGATCACCCCCTTTGCGGCGACTTTAAATTTGCCGCTCTTGTCGATGAAGTGGAAAAAAAGGCAACTGTAGCAAATGCTGAGCAATTGCTTGAGTTTTTGATAGGTAAAAATCTTAAGCCGGAGGAAAGAGAGAAGGTCTTTGGCCGCTTGTCGAAAAAGGTGAGCCGTTTTATTCGTCCGAGGCTCAATAGCGCGATGGAATTATGGAATGTAAAGAATTTCCCCAGAGATATTCTCCTAATGACTCTCATCTCATCGCTGCATGCGATAAAGAAAAGGAGTGATAACAAGGAAGAGATCTTAGATAACATCATTTTGCGCATTTTTCAGATATGTCCATACGAGTACCGATATCCCACTATCATCGCACAATTGCAGGACGAGAATCACAGAAATTATGCGGCAGAGATGCTTCGATTATGCGGGGATTTGGATGATGTAAGATTCAAGGCAAATAGGCCGAAAGATGTTGAAATGGCAGATCTTGTACGCTTAAAATCGGTAAAGGAAATCAATGAATTAAGAGGAAGCCAAGTAGAAATTTTGAAAAAACTCTCAGAAACAACCATCTCTGAGGATATGATTCCTCTGCTTGTCGATAAAGAGGCTCAAGATGTTATGAGAGGCATGCTGGCTCTCGATGGCAAGTTAGACATCGACCATCCTTTCCGCCGCCATCATCGGTTATTCATGGGAAAAGTGATGCTGCATAACCGTCAATTGGCAAGAAAATCTCCTGCAAGCAGTCAAAAGCTACCCTCAAGCCTTGAATGGCTTGATTTGGCGGCACCGCAACAGCCGCAGCCTCCCTCTCGCTTGGACTTGGAGCAGGACTTAGCCCCTTTTGAGGAGTTGTCGGGAGATTTTTTAGCTCAAGAAATGGCTATGCGCATCATCGATTGGGAAAATGTCGAATGGCAGCAGCAGGCGGTCAACCTCTTCGATGATCCGGTCCTGCAAAAACAACTCATAGACCACTTAAAACTCCCGCAAAGAATCCCGCAAGATGACGAAGAGAAGAAAGAGGATTAACACTTTTGGTCAGTCCTCTCCCTCCTCAAAAGTGATCAGTTCTGCCCACAATTGATGGCGTCTCTCTTCCACTAGCCTTCCCTCTTCCAGCAACTGAATTTTGTAGGTGACGATCCCCCCTTTTTCCCTATACTGTTCATTGAGCAGAGAGAACAGATAGGTTCCGATGGTTTTGCGAAGAACAAAACATTTCACGACCTCTTCTCGATTGCCAAATCGAATGGTGATTCTCAATTGGAAAGCATCGGCAGCCTTTGCGATGCCCTTAGGCAATGCCCAGCTGACAATCAATCGTTGTCCAAAAGGAGGGTGTTCGAGGCAGGGATCGGGTGTGTTCACATGATAGCTTGCCAGGTTTTCGCAGCTCACATAATCGGTATAGACGGACAGCACCTCTCGGCCGCAGCCGAAGAGCAAGGAGATGGCAAAAAAAGCGAGAATGAAAGAACAGCAGCTGTGTTTAGCTCGGCTTTGCAAAATTTTTGGGCGAAGATGCCGGGTGAAGTCTCTCCCGGCATCTTCGTTCAAAAATTTTGCAAAGTCGAGCTTAGACGAAAAGGGCAGCATGTTGAGTCGCATCCAGCGTTTTTTTTCCTTCTTTGACCAGTTGCTCTGTTGTTTCCCAACCGATGCAAGGATCGGTCAAGGAGATGCCGTATTTGAGCCGGCTTGGATCAGAGAGGAGTGGTTGTTGGCCGGCATGCAAGTTGCTCTCCACAATCAATCCGGTAATATGCCTATTGCCCGCAATGATCTGCTCAATGACGGAATGAAAAACTGTTGGCTGTTGATGATCTTGACGTCCGGAGTTGTCATGCGAGCAATCGATGACAAGACGCAAGGGAAGCTTAGCCTCTTTCAGAAGCGATAAGGCCTGACTGATCGAGGCGGCGTCATAATTGGGGGCTTTTTCCCCTCCACGAAGAACAATATGACTATCCTTATTCCCTTTTGTTTGTATACGACAGGTACATCCCGACTCGTTGATTCCAAGAAAAATGTGTGGATGTGCTGCTGTGACAACACCATTGACGGCAATCGCGATGTTCCCATCGGTATGGTTTTTAAATCCAACAGGCAATGGCAGTCCCGATGCTGCTTGACGATGGATTTGGGAGGAGGAAGTGCGTGCGCCAATACAACTCCAAGAAAGGAGATCGCCAAAGTAATGGGCGGAAATGGGGTCGAGAATCTCCGCTGCGGCAGGGATGCAGAGATCAGCTAGGTCGAGCAGAAGCTGCCGGGTCCAACGAAGTCCGGTATTCATATCGTGTGAGTCGTCAAGGTAAGGGTCATACATGATTCCCTTCCATCCCAATGCGGTACGGGGTTTTTCAAAGTAGACACGCATAGCAATAAAAAAGGTATCGGCGGTCTCATCTGAAAGGGAGCGCAGTTTTGCTGCATACTCTTTTGCAGCTTTGATATCGTGGATGGAGCACGGTCCCACGATCAAAAGAAGGCGCGGATCGTTTTTATTGAGAATGCTGCGTATTTGCTGTCGAGACTGTTCAATGAAATCCCTTTGTGCTATGGTGATCGGCAACTCTTTTTTGAGATTTTTTGGGGAGGGTAGGGGTTGAATGGTTGTCATCATCGACTGCGTTGTTATGGTCGTGTTTAATCGTACCAAATTTTCTCATTTTTCGCACATTTCATGAAACAATTACGCCGTTACGTTGATCAGTTGCTGAAAAACTTTGCAGGCCCGAAACTCAACATTGCCTGTAGAGAAACAGGAAAAGGAGAAGGATTCCGTTCGGCCTATGCAGGGGGGGGCCTCACTCTTGAGGCAGAAAGTCCGTTAGCTGCGATCTATGGGATCAACCTCCTATCTGTAGGTGCTGCCAGCGGGCATTTGGCTGAATTTTTGGGGGAAAGAGCCCCATCTTTTCCTCTCCGTCCTCTTTGGTTTCAACGTATGGCAGCATGGAATGGCGATCGAGTGGATGATCTATGCCGGCGAGTGATCGAGCTCGGCTATAATGCTTTGCTGTTTCCCTTGCATGAAGAGGAAGAATTTCCATCTCAAGCCTGTTCGATGATTCAAGATTATGGTTTGAAGATCATTCTCAAACCCAAGTGGACTGTCGACCCTAAACATGACAATTTCTTAGATCCCGAGTATCGAAACAAGATGCAGACTCATCTCTTTTGTTTGCAAAACCAAATTCCTCAAATGGATTATCTTTTTTGGGAAGGAACCTATGCTCATGTGTCAAGGCATCCACGTGCAAAACATCTCCTCCAAGCGGACCTTGCACTCATGGAAGTGCAGATGCTGGAAGAAATGTTGCACCAGCACTGTTCGCTGATTTACTATCTCCCTTGCCAAGATGTCTCGACGGCTAAGCGGCAGACCTCTTGGGCTTCGACATTTTTTGACGATGTCGGACCCAAGACGATTATCTCCTTTTCCACCGTGGCCGGAGATCCAACGTTAGATCATCTTCCTCTTCATCCCTTCTGGAACATATTTCGAACAACCCCCGACGTCTCCTTTACCCCTTTGCTCCCTATTGTCAATACCGGGTCCGTCGGACAAGGCGAAGGCTTTTGGCCGACGTTAACCTTTGATTTAATGGAGCAGCTAGTCGCGCGCTGCCATCGCCATCGATTCATCGGAGCGTTATCGCTTGTCAGACATCTTCCGCGAAGAGGAGCTCTTCTCGATTGCAGCCTCTGGGTTGGTTCACAGATGCTTTGGAATTCAACTTCCTCGGCAACTCTGTTTGCCGAAACGTGGTTTTCAGCTTTTCGCCCCGATTTTGACTTTGCCGCCGTTGAAAAGGAATGGAGGCAAATGAATTTCATATCTCGCGACCTTAGTCGTTTACGATCAATAGCTCAGGGAACATGCAGTCAAGAAGAGTATCAGACAATAGCCGAAAGTCTGCTGGCGCAACTTAGCCAATTGGATGTTGCCATCGAACGGCATGCTCATCGCTCTTCATCTTGTCGCAGCACCCCTTCTTTTCAAGATTACGTGACTTACTTTATTCGTGATGCTCGTCGGATGATTGTGCATAGCCTTCAACAGTATCATCTGCCTATGATCGGTCGACTAAGCGGCGAGAATAGGGAAGAATCCTTTTGGACGGAACTACAAGGAGATGAGAGGGTCGGATCGGCAGTTGAGGTCGCTCTTCTAGACGAGCCTAAACGAGGCGATGGAAAGATGCGCCTCATTTACGAAGAGACTGTGGGTGATATACTCAATTAACTTAGAGCTCTATGATCGATCCAAAACATATCTGGAATGGACTGCCTATTCCGGTCTGCAAGTTTGCACGAGCTTACTATAGCCGGGTCTTTAAGAGAAATACTCTGTCGCTAAGCAAGAACGTTTCTAAAGAAGAAAATTTGTTGTTTTGATGGGCGATGATGTATAGAACCCTTTTTTACCACCTACAGCAAGACACGAGGAGATAATGAGTAGTTTTCGATTTCTATTTTCCAAAATTCTTTTTTTAGGGTTGATATGCCACCCTTTTCTTTCACAGGCGATGGAGAGGGATTATCTCTATGAAGGATTATATGTCTTTGAAGGAGAGGAAGAAGAGAACGAGAAATATCACTATAAAAGCAATGATCTGTGCAAAGCATGTTTTTTAAAGACTTGTTCTTATTCGGAAGATTTAACCCCCGGTCAGATCGGGCGCATTCCGAACCTTTTGCCAGAAGAAGGAATGAATGTTTGTATTGCATGTGGAGGTGAAGCGTTTTATTCAGGTTATCTGCACTTTCGTTATCGAAAGACATATCCTTTCTTGGAACGACAACTTGCTTACCAGGAAAAATATCCTCTTATTGAAACGTATTGGCCGGAAACTTCTTTAGAAGCTCAGCAGATCAACGAGATGTTTGTACCACTACTCCAAGAATTATTCGAAATGACAATGCTGTATACTTGGACTTGGCGCTATTATCCCTCAACATTAAAAAAATTTGTTGTTGATTCACCCTGTTTAGGGCAATTAAAAGTCCAAACTCTTGTCAAAGCTGTATCAGGCTCCTGTTTCCGGTTTTCGGATTATTACCAAGTTCTCGAAGATGTACAACAATTCACTCAGGATGAAATCGAAAAAGAGAAAATTCAAAAGAAAATAGGAGAAATACTAGCAATTCTCGGCGAGAAGTTTTTGTCTCTATATGCAAAGAATCAAGCAATCCATCCAACGCCGGAGATTGAGCAGGAAATTGCGTTAATCAATTACTTGAAGAACAGCTTTTGGCAACTCACAACAAACTCTGAATACGAAGAAAAATTTCAGGAGGAAGATTTCTCTTCGCAACCTGGTTGGTTTTTAGCGCAATTTTATTTGATAAAAGGGGAACTCCTTAACGAAGCATTCCTGTATTCAGAGGCGATTGAACTTCTAACAAAATCTATTCAATTGAATCCAAAAAATCCACAAGCCTATTTAACGAGGGCATATACTTATTTTGAACTGAATCAAATCGACCAAGCTATCGAAGATTACGAGGAATCTTTAAAATGGAAGTGTTCTAATGGTCTCTTTTTACAATCTTTAGGATGGTATGACCAAAGTGCCCATCTCGACCAAGCGCTTCAAGGTGACGAGAAAACAACAAAGGGAAAATTTTACAGTAGATCTTTTTCACAAGTTCCAGGCTGGTCAGATCCAGGAGGCTATTCTGTCATTGGTGGCGGTGGCATTGTATACGAGTTTGGTGTTGGAGTGGCTGAAGGTGTAAAGGAAGGTCTGTCAGAATTTGTTCCAAATACCCTGGGTTCGCTAAGTGGAATGGCTCATGGGTTGTGGGCTTTTTCTCGTGAACCTCAAAAAACGGGCAAGGATTTTGTTGAATCTGTTCATAATTTTGTCAATCTTTTGCGATCTCAATCTTATTTAGAAAATATATCTCTCCTGGTTCCAGAACTCGAAGAACTTGTGTTGAATTGGGATCGTCTATTGGAAAGTCAAAGAATGCGGAAGATTGGATTTATTATTGGGAAGTATGGGTTAGATGTTCTTATTCCCTATGCATCTCTCAAAACGTTAAAGCATTTTCGAGAGATTAAAAAAGCGAATACGATGCTTACGCTTCAACAATGTGTGGAATCTCAAACAAAAAGAGCCACTATCTTAGAGAACAGCGCAAAGTTTGCTTCTAGTAGGCAAGCTGTTTTTGCTGCAGTCAAAAGAGGAAAAATTGTTGCTCAGAACTCTAATGTAATCCTTCACGTGATGCAGAATAAACATGCTTGGAATCGATTGATTAAAGTCACTGGAAATAAATCGAAAGATTTTCAAAAAGTAGTACGTCTTTTAGAGAAAAACAAGATTTTGACAAGGGGAACTCGTGAACGTTTACGTACTTATTTTTACGGTGATAAAGAAGTAGGGATTTATCGATATTCAATAGAGATTGACGAGCAACTTGTTGATGCCCGTTTTGTTGAGTATGTTAATGGAGAAGAAAAGTTTTTAAGCAATGCTTGGGTAAAAACATCAGAGTAGCTATGGATGATCTAGAGGAGTTAATAAAAGTCAAAAATTGGCAACGACTTGTGAGGAAATATTCACCGCAATACCTGTCAAAAAGTTTACCTTTTAGAGAAAGCCTCGTTCTTTCCAGAAAAATTTTGGAGAATGAAGCTTGGGATGGAAATCTTCAGAATTTTGCGGTTAAGTTGATTGAAGAAACCAAACGGTCTCATCCTATTGAATGGGAGAGTAACTGGAAACATGAAGCATACTTAGGATATGCTTATGGTATCTTAGTTTATGAACCTGAAAAAGAATTCGATGCTTATCAAAAAGCGGCGAAATCTGCCAATCCGCCGCCGCCAGAAGTCATGATGGAACTAACGGCTAATTGGAGTTATCCGGGTATATACCAAAAGAAAATGACAAAGGAAAAGGCAATAGAAATATTAGAAAATGTTGCAGGAGAGATTCCATATATAGAGGCAGTAACTCGTTTGGCTGGATTATATGAAGAAACACAACAGGAGAAAAAAGCTGTTTATTGGAAGAAAGTTTTGAAAGAGTCTCAAAAAAAGAAATTGTATGACCGTCGTCCCTACTTGGATTTTTTCAATGAGTATGGATGGTGAGCTGGGCTTAAGCAGGCTTCGTGGGTCTTTGAGGAGCTGACGAGCGAGTGCCTAGAAGGGATTGCTGTAAAAAATAGATGTTGTTTTTCCCAGGATCGGGATCTTCGGAGGCTGTTCGCTCAGTACTAAACGATTACAAGGGCTGCCGGAAGTGTATCTTTCTCGTGCGTATGGGTTAAGGGTTTCTTTTTTGGCCAACAGTGATGGTCGCTCCACCAAATGTTGTTAAGGTAAACCCCTTGAAGTTTTCGTTAAATAGGAATGATTCGTTGTTAAGCACGTCAATGGCGATTTTTTCACCCAACAGGATTCCCTCGCAGCCGTCGCTGCGATAGTGTACCCCCGCATGATCCCTTCCAAGAGCAATGTTCGCGGCAAGTTTATTTAGCTCATTACCTACAGTGAGTGGTTCGAGACCCGTATAAGGAATGAGGTTCATATTCATATCATCAGGCTCTAAAGGCTGTGGGATGACAAAATTCTCGTTGAAAAAGGCTTTCAAGATCGTTGCAGTCGCACCAATAAACGCTGCATGTCCCGCGGGGTAAGCGGGATGCGCAGGAGACCCTTCAGGATAAGCAACGGGAAGAAAATACGTCCCGAATTGATCAAAAATTTGCGTCAAGGCATTGGAGTTAATGAGCTGGGGATTGATACCCAGAGGGGCTCCATCTTTTTGCTGCTGCACATAAAACCCATACTCTTCGGGTCGTAGCCGACGATTTACTTGCCACTTATGATACCAAGCTGCTTTGAGGCCCTCTTGCACCGCTTTTTGCATGAGGTCGAGGACTTGAGCTTGACCGAAAGTAACAAATCCCTCTTGTGTCGGGTTGTTTCGGTAGGGATTAGCCGGGTCCAGAGCATTTGGGCCAAAGGAGGATAAAATGGCAATGGCAGCCACGCCCTCTTGCCCTGGGAAATCGGTATGGACATACTCTGTCAAATCTCTGGGGTTGCGGATAAAATGAACATCATCAGGTATTGTCGTGTTCCCTGTTAATCCACCGTTGATGACAGTGAACCAATCATTAAAGGTGAAGTTAAAGTCATTCATATTCGGTGCAGGGACGATTTGCTCTTGAGCGATGGTTCCGGTGCCATAAGGGATTGGCAAATAGAGAAATTGAGAGATATAGGGCCCTATCAGATCTCCCGGACTATTTCCTCTTAAAAATGTTCCCGGTGTGACCATCCCATTCGCATTTTTTGGTCCTCTAAAGTCCGTCAAGGTATTCAGTTCAGCCACTGCGTCCAAGACATCCGGGTTACCTTCGAAATCGTTGAAATCGATATCGCGGCAGATCACAGTCCAATAGAGCTCAACCATTTCTCCTGCAGTCTGTGCAGAGGCAAATGCCGGTGCCGGGGGGATTGTGTTGCGCCATCCATCAGTTCCCGATAAGGAAAAAGCAAAGGAGGCCTGTGGACTGACAAGCTTTCTCAATCCTATGCCAAGTTGAATCGAATCGAAATCTTCCTGCTTTCCTGATTGCAGGGCCTTGATTAAAGACTGATAGGCATTGGGTATGATATAGCCTGTTGAAAAGTGGCTCAGAGCCTTTCCGAAGTTTCCTCGTAAATTTTCAAAGTTTTTTTCATCTCCATTATTGGTTTGCTTCGGCCATTGTTTCCGAAGATCAAAATCCCCGACAGCACTCTTGATTGTATGAGAGGTAACACGCCTTTGATCCCGTGCAAGCCGAAAAAAACGATCGTTGCTAATGCCAAAAATCGCCATAGGATAGATCGCTAAACTGAGGAAAGTCGTGAGAATGAGAAGATATCTGTTCATGTTTTCTCCTTAATCAGCATCAGCCGGAACAGCATCAGCCGGAACTTAAAAATCATAGCCAAGCAACACCCTCAATCCCAAATACCAACGGGTCAGACGAGGAATTTCCACATTGACGCGATTCGACGTGGCATCGTGAACCTTGCCAAATCGATTCCAATCAAAAAAGGGAACGACATGAAAACCGATGCACCCGCACCACAGGGGATAAGACATTTCCAAGGGGAGTTGTATTCGAAAGGCATGTTCTTTTTTGGTCCTGAAATTCGTTGAGAAAACTCTCACACAAGAATAGACATCGGGGCGCCACTCAAACTGAATCCCATAACGGCAGCCATTGTTAACGAGGTGATAAGCATAAAATCCAATCGGAATGAACACAGCGTGATAGGTATATCCCAATCCCACCCCTTGTGGATTTTGCTCGTTTTTGAAGCGATCCCATCCCAAGCCCAGATAGGGTTTGAATAAAACACACCGATTCGATCGATACACACTGCGGCCTAGTTTCCATTCGAGGAGATATTCGCAAAGAGAGCTTCTTTCACATGGTCTTCCTGTAATCGGGCCCGCATTCCAATACCCTTCAAAGTCAGCACCGGTGAAGAGACATTTCCATTGGTACTCGCCCCCAACGGTGATTCCACCCATGTACCCTTGAAGATATGAGGGATTGTCAAAGTGCAGCCGCATATAGTTGAACTGCGGTCCCAGATAGCAGCGGCCATCAGCCCACATAAAGGCTGTCTGTGCCATAGCAACCACAAACACAACAATTTTCTTCATCGCCCGCCATCCGGATAAGGTGTAAAATAAAAAGATTAATGGTCGCTGAAAAAATCCACAAGTTTTTTTTTCAAATTTTATCGTGAATTTTGGTGAGTGTCTTTCCGCTCTTTTTCGTCTCTTGAGAAGATCCCTCGACGAATGGTTTCTTCTCGAAGGGCGCCCCAGCGTCGATACTGGGCACGCTAATCAAAATGGGCTCTGTGCTTGTTGATTTGTGCAAAAAGACCGGCTGCACTCACATCACTTTGCAAGAAATCACGCCATGGGCGAATTGCGATTTTGCGATTTCGGTTGATAATGCGCAGGTACTAGTTTCACCACTCATTTAAAGCATGGTTGTTAGTGTAAAACACAGAGACACAGAGAGCACAGAGAGAAA
>JBAUVX010000235.1:0-4565 GCA_049583465.1 Waddliaceae bacterium
CGGAATGTGGGTTCAAACCAATGGACTGAATTGACTGTCGCACAGACAGCTTAGAATTGTGAAATTTTGTTTTGTAACTTTTTGTGCACTGCCGCACAGGCAGCTCTTAGAATGATTGATAGAAACCAAAAACAGGATGGTAGTTCCACCTCTTGCCGTCATTAAGTTGTCGAAGTCTGAATCGTGTAAATTTTAAACACACATCTCTTAAGCTCAAATTCATCCTGTCGGCAAGCTTTTCAATCTCATCTCCCAAATCAACACAATCAACCCAACGATGAATACCTTGAGACGGTGTAAATGTATCTCTTTCAAAATACGTTCTATCAACGGGAATAGGTTCTTTATCATCTGGCCATTCATAAAATTTAGGTTCATTACTCCCTTCATCGAAAAATACAAGGTAATCCCTATCTATCCCTTCTTTTTTTCTGAACTGACTCTGGTGTTGTAGCTCTCCACACCAATGTGCGTTGTGCTTCCACCACAAGCTCGCGCTAAAGGGGCTTTTATTTGATTCTAACAATTCTCCCTTAAGTCTTGTATGCTCCAAGGACACAAGATTATTGGAATAATCCATTTCCTTGGGGATGTGAAGGCGGGGGATGGCGGTGATTATCTCATATTGGGATAGGTGGAGAAGGTTTTTAAGATCTTTTGTCTCTAACTGATAGTCCATTGTTTCGAACCCAGGGCGATTAAATGCCAATTTACTTCCTATTAACCCTTTCATATTTTTTTGTAAGATCATTAGATTTGGTTCTGAAGGTGCAATTTGCCTATGACGCTGAACACGGCCGGCAAGTTGAATGATCGAACGCATGGAGCTTGGCTCAATGACAGCCCAGTCGTAGTCGTGGTCTCTTCCTACTTCTGCTACAGAAGTTGCAAACACCACAAAAATGTGGTTCGACACACCACGTTCTGATAGGGCTGAGGAAATCTCAGGCATGTCCCAAATTTTATCAGGGTCTTTTCTTGACAATGTGCGATCAAGCACTTCTTCAATCTTAGATCGAACCAGCAAAGGAAATCGAGAATGATACACACAAAAGTGAATACAATAGTTCGATTTTACTTTTTCTGATAGTAGCGACTTTACAACACTAACCATGGGATCGATGTTAGCCATCCGTACTAGACCTATGGAAATTTTTTTATCTGAATTTTGGTAAGCCTGATGATGTTTGTCATGAAGATGATAAAGAGAGGTTCGTATGGATTGAGCAATTGCGGATACTGCATCCTCCTTCCGTGTAGACCTCGAGTCGATAGGAACCAGTGAGGCACGCCTCAAAACAACTTGCTTTCGGAGTTGCGCAATTCTCTTTTCAACGAATTCACTGTGGGAAGAAATGTAGTATTCTGAATCATCGTATTCACCGTGAGAAACCCTGAATTCGTCAAACCAGGCACAGCAAATTGTCGATTTCTGTTTTCCACGTGCATCATTAAACACCATTCTACCTGAAAAATATGCTTCAAATAGTGCCTTGACAATGGCAGGCGGAAGTGTCGCAGATGACAGAAGTACATTAGCTCCAAAGACCCCGGCAAAGTTAACTAAACGGCAAAGTGCAGGCAGATCGGATACGTCGAAATCATCCGGTTCGTCAATAACAAGATCCGATGTCAAGAATCGAAGTAGAGGCGCTATTTGTTTCCCCCCTCTACAACCTTCGGTTACAGGGATGAGGTGATCTATCGTGCAAACTAAAATAGGAGCACTAACTAGCTTATGAAGCCTTGAATTAGAGCTGAGCCAACGACTCAATGGGCCGTCATCTAAACTTCCTTCATAACTCACATAATCTAGCTCATCAAACAGACTTTCTGAGGATTCTAACCCATTTTCGTTATTAAGTTCGTGCAGTTGCTGAAATTCTCTTGATCCTATCATGACTGCAACATCATCGTTTTCTAATGAAAGTCTCTTTTGTAAAGCCTCTCCAGTCTGAAGGGTTAAAACACGCAGCCCCAGGGCGACACTAAATCGGCAGCCACGTGCTTCGTTAGAAAGTCCGTACATGATCCGAGCATTGGCCAGAGTTTTCCCACATCCTGTTGAAGCTAAGTTGACTCCAAAAAAACCTTTATATCGACTATTCTTTTTAATTTCGTAGGCTAAGTCATAAGCCTTATCCTGCCATGCAAATTTGACATCTTTGCTGCGCTTTTTGAAACCCTTGTGCCTTATGGAAGGTAAGGTATCACGTAACTTAGAGAAACTTTTGGCTATCAGAAGTGCATTTTTAGCAACACCAATATTGTGTTCATCGAGCTTTTGCTTTAAAGAGCCTTTCTCTGTATTTGCGTAAGCCTTATAACCTGCCTCTTGAAAGGCCTCTGTTGGACTGCCCGCTGAATAGAAATGATCAGATAGCATCAAGGCCGCACGCATTAGATGCATACTGAATCGATCTTGAAACCAGTCACGCTCTAATAAATGATAATACTTCAAGGCTCGCATAGCGATTTTTCTCGCCTGTGCACACCATGTTTCACTTCCACAAGGTGTACCCAAGGGGAAAGTCCCGACTTGCTTGAAATGTTTGCTTTCCCACTCTTCGCTATTGCAATGGTATGAATTCCACAATGCTGAAAAGCGTTTTCCCTCCATCCATTTATCAATGTTATCGAATCTCGGTCTTTCTTGATGATCCTTAGGAAGCACGGGCAGTCGATGATGAGAAAGAATCAACCAACCGATAAACATTGCTAATTTTGGCAGTTCCCTTAATGGATTTTTTTTGCGATTATGCTCATCAGGAAAATTTTTCAAGAACTGTTCTTTATCTTCTGTCGAGATTCTAGAAAGGCGCTCTATCCATTCCTTATCTTCTGATGATTTTCCGACAAATCCGCCAAAAAGAAGAAGAGAAATCCATTCGTGACGAAAGGGTTCGTGCTTTATTCCTCCTCTGCGTTTCAACTTTGACTGAAAAAGCTCATTTGCTTTCCCAAAATCGTGAAATAAACCAGCAATCGATGCCAAAATTGCAATAGCTTCACCTGTATGCCAGTCATTTTCATCATTTACTCGCAAGATATCTCTTCGTGTAATATTTGTTGGCACACTACCATCGAGATTAAATTTCCTTATATTGCCAACAATCCAGAGAATTTCTGTCTGCTGGCGACCTCTAAAAAGATGACATGTCACTGCTGTGTTTCTGCGTGCTGTTGCTTTCAAAAGTTTTCTAACTGTCTCAAGACCCTGCTTTGTAATATTTGTCTGCCAAACGCAATCACCCTTTCTTTCAGCAAACTGATCAATAATTCTTCTTGTCTCGACCAGCGCTTTTTTTGTGCATTGCGATACAAACATAACTTTCATTAAGAATCTCCGTAAAGCTTAGCAATTTCCTTTAGAGAATCAATCATATAATCAAGAGCTTCCCCGTTTAGAAAATTGTGAATGCAGCATGTTCTGAATTCTTGATCTTCTTGTCCTTGGATAGCAGAAATAAATGCTTGAGGAAGAACCAAAGCATCTTTAATCAGATCCGCGGCATCGAAAACTAACCCACCCCGCCTCGTTTTTCCATGCAAGATAGAAAGTCCATGAGGAAGTCCAAGTACCCAGGTTGCTGTTGCACCAAGGCCATATGCGAGGTAATTCCCGTAGTCTAAATTTCTATTAGCAGGATCCGTACCTTTCCCCTGTTTTACACGTACGAACAACGGGTAGTTCACCATCTTGCACACCATCTTATAAAGTTGTTTAGTAAAATTGGCCTCGACTGAAAAAATTTCCATGATGGTTTTTGCAGATCGGATATTGGTTCTGTATCGGTCTAGAATAGAGAGAAGTGATGGAGCATCAAATCGGAAACTTTTATCAAACGTGTTGACTTTCTCCAACCAAGTCTCTTGTATGAAATCAATACGAAGTTCTTGGAGCTTTTTCGCGGATGCCAATCGCTTGTCTTCATCACTCCACATTCGAAACCATGACTGTAGATATTGAGTAGGACGATATTCACTCTGGGGTGACATCCAGAGAATATCAAATACACCCTCCGTTGAACTATACAGAGGGGTTCCTCCTCCTCCGCAAAATCCCACCATCACGCCCGCTTTTGAAAGCTCTCGCATAGCAGATTGGGTAACAGATGTGCCTGTTCCAAGAAGAATGGATGTTGTATTTGCTATTGGTATATTCCAATAGAACGATTGTTTTCCTTCATCCGTGACATATTCAACCCGGCCACCATTTACAAGCACACGGCAGTGCTCAAGATAATAAATATTAGCTCGCTTTGAGTGAAGAATTGTTTTTAAATCTGAGGAGTTTATATTGTCCATGAAAATTTTTTTCGTTTTCTTAAAACCCACATTCCGCATGTTGCGGAATGTGGGTTAAAAGGTTAATTGGTTCTGGTATCATTGCAACACCCAAAAAAACTCTCTAAGTCTGATTGGTTTACTAATATATATCAATAGATAAGAAAATGTTTAGCAGAGAAGAGCAGTCTTTAATACTTGCTCAGCGTTTATCCAAACTGGTTGAGAAATCGATTTGCGAAAATTCTTGTGCAAAATCAAGAATGATTCTAGTGCTC
>JBAUVX010000236.1:0-2982 GCA_049583465.1 Waddliaceae bacterium
CCCTCTTACCCTATCTGCAGGGCTTAAGCCGGACAGGACTGCTAGGTCGATCGCGTAGCTGGGCAAAAAACATCCAACGCGTGGCAAAGGCTGTAGGAGAGGTCAACGTCGACTGTCGTTACGAGAAAGACACAGGGAGTTTTGTTTATGGCATTAAAGGAGAAGATATCGCTATCGACGATTATGCGTGCAAAAAATGTCTGATTAAGGGAACAAAAAATGGAAATGAATGGGTTTTCGATGATTGGCAACTCGATCAGGCATCGGTGCATGGAAGGGTGGAGCGGCAACAGGAAAGCTGGAAAGTTGACAACCTCGAATTTCAGTATGGCCGTTCTCTTTCGATGGTCTTAGACGGAGATTTTTTAGAAAAAGAAAAAGCCTTGCATGCACGAGTCGGCCGGCTCGACATCGATCTCTCTCAATTGCACGAATGGCCCGCATTGGCACTCTTCTTGGAGAAGTATTCGCCGCATGGGAAAATGCTTGGAAAAGGGGAAATTAAAATCGAATTCCTCAAGAACGATCCCGGTTGGAGGGCAGAGGCGATTCTCGATACGACATTTTCCTCTTGGGATGTCAATGGGATGTTTTTCGAAGACGCTCATAATGTCTCCTGTCATTTTATCTCAGATAAGGGCATGGTGCTAAGACATTTAAATACATCACTGATTTCCCCTGACGACGACGAAGAGCGTGCAAAGATTGCGGTTGAAAAAATCGATTACGCATTTTACAATAGCCACTGTCTTTTCGAGGGATTGTTCTTCGACGTCCCTTCCCGCCGCCTTTCTTGGTTAGCAGATACCCTGGCAGCCGGTTTTCCCGACTTTTTCGTTCCCGCTATCGGGGAGGTCGTTCGGGATGCAAAGCAGGAAGGTCGTGTAAGAGGGCAGCTACGGTTTGAAATGAGTCCTCCCTATCTGGCAATGCGCCTAAATTTAGATGACGGCCGTTACCACTTCCTCGGCAGCGAACACGATCTCTCTCACTTTGTCCTCGAGTACGACCCCTTTGCATTTACAGTCGCATCGCAGTATATGTTGTGCGGAAATGCTGTTTGGCTATCTGTGAGGTCAAACTCTCCGACTTTGGCTTTTGGAGAATTGTTCCTATCAAATCACCGCATACACGAGCGAACAGCTCAAAGCATGCCGGGAGGGGTCTACATGACTTGGGAAAACAATCCTCTTGATGGGTTCTCGCTTGTTGATATGCGTGGAACGTTTCAAGGGCTCGCGTTTCATCTGCAAAGAGATGAAACGGAGCCCCTATCGGGAAAAGCAATGCATTTAATCGGAACAGTAGGGGTAAACTGTTCCGAAGCCCGCGTTCTGTTTCCCGATGAACTGGCGCATCAGTTGAAAAACTGGAAAGTTGGAGGAGGCTATCAATTAAGAGGAAAATGGCAGGTCGACAAAGATCCGGCTCTTGACGATTCCGAGCGGCTGCATTTTACCGGTGCTTTTGAAGGGCGGAATTTTGATTTGGACGGATATCGATTTGATTCCTTGAGGGCAAGCCTGAACTATGCCCCCCATGCGGTTCATCTCCGAGATATTCACCTGATTGACATGGCGGGGACTCTGCAAGCTGAACAGATCCATCTTTGGGAAACAGAAGAGAAATGCTGGTGCTTTGCTTTGCCTCAACTCAACGTTCAGAGGTTTCGCCCTAGTTTGCTCATGGAGGAAGGACAGCCTCGACCTTTTTCGAAAAAACCGTTGATTATACGAGAGCTTCAGTTGACAGGGTGTCAAGGGAGTCTCGCTGATACGACAACAGTAGTCGGCAAGGGAAACTTGCGTTTTTTGAATCGTTCGAGAAAGCTTCTTCAGAATACTATTTTCCAAATCCCCGCAGAAATTTTGTCTCGCATCGGTTTAGATCTTTCTGTTTTGACGCCGGTCACCGGAACGATCAACTACGTCATTCAGAATGGAAATATCCATTTAACGAAGTTCAAAGACATGTACAGCGAGGGAAAGCTATCAAGGTTTTATCTTCCCAGCTCTCCAATCCCTTCAGTGATCGATTTTGACGGCAATCTCAATGTGCAGGTGCGGATGAAACAATACAACCTCCTCTTTAAGCTTGCCGAGCTTTTCACCTTTTCCATTCAAGGAACTTTACAGAAGCCTACCTATTCGATTCAAAAGCAGCGTCGTGAAGAGGGGTCTTCTCGAAAATTTGCCTAATTTTGCTCGATTTTTGATGTCGAGGGCGTGTTAAAACCCCTCTTTCCTGCGAAATTCTCCTTCCGCTCTTTTTCTTGGGGCTCTGCCCCAAACCCCGGCCAAGGGGCTAGCCCCTTTGCAATCCCCAATATACCGAAACAACTTCAAGATTTGGTTTTTGGCAAAGAGAAAGTTCCTACTGCGGGTTTTCAAGATACATGGTGACAAAGATATCGGCGGCCAAAAGTGCGACAGTAAAAATGGGGCTGAAAAATGAGCAGGCTTCCCAAGCTCCTCTAAAAAAACATGCTTTGGCCTTTCTTTTATAGAAATCAAAAAAGCTGTTGATGTTAAGCAGATATTCCATGGAACCGAAAATCATTCTCGCAACGCCGATGATCATTCCACAAGTAGATAGAGGGGGGATGACTGCGAGATAAGCGACAGCTGTGCAGGCATCGAAAACCTTCCCGTACACATCCGGTTCCTTGTTGATGTGATATCCGAGATGTATATCGATCGGTGTACCGGGGATGCGGGCTATAAAACACATTCTGAACGAATAGCAATTTACGGATAGGTTCATTAAAACAATTTTTCGATTTTCTGCAAAAAACTCTTTGAACCCCGGGTTGAAAAACCTTTCGTGGACGGCCAAAATTATGCAACAAGGCTCCGGCCAAACAAATCTAACGCCATGGGCGAATTGCGATTTTGCGATTTCGGTTGATAATGCGCAGGTACTAGTTTCACCACTCATTTAAAGGATGGTTGTTAGTGTAAAACACAGAGACACAGAGAGCAC
>JBAUVX010000237.1:0-1752 GCA_049583465.1 Waddliaceae bacterium
GGGTAAGGCTATCGGATCTGGCTAGAAATTTAAAGATGGGTTGTCTTAACACTTGCTCCCCTGCATCTGCATTTGGTTCCCTAGAGGGTGTCGTCAAATTTGGAATCAGCTTAATTTGACGACACCCTCTAGCTCAGGTCCTTCACATCATTGTTTAGATAGTTTTTTAATCCAATGACTTGAACGTTATCCTTTAACAAATAGTTGACATCACCCGGATAAATCACAATCAAAGAATCGAGAGAAAGATCTTGACTAGCTATTTGCATGGATTTGGTGAGTTTTGGAGCTCCGGAATACTTCATTTCAAACCCATATTTTTTCCCGTTTTTAATGATTAGCAAATCTAGCCCTGCTCGTTGGTGCGTCGCCCAAAAATAGCACTCTTCTTGCTCGGCTCCAAGGTACCTAATCACCTCTTCTAAAGCTAATCCTTCCCAAGAAGCTCCAATTTTTGGGTGCAGGAGTAAATCTGAGTAGGAATTCACCCCAAGTAAAGTATGAAAAATCCCGCTCTCATGCCCGGCAACTCAGCCTACTTCTCAAGTAGGTGAGTTGCCGGGCATGAGAAAGGGCAGTAAAAGATGCCAAAAGCACCTTTTCTGACTTTGTAGACACCCCCTTACATGGTATCTTAAATCTTTTCCAATATTTTTTTCAGCCTTTTCAGCCAACAACGGGGGATAGAAAAAAAATATTTATTTTGGTTTGTGGTGTGTGGTATCGTCATTGCGGTTTTTTGGCAACTTCCTAACTTTTGCTAATCTTTTTAAAACAAGGAATGCTCGATGGTTTCCCGTACCCCTCCACCTCCATGCTACGCTCCCCCTCCTCTCGGTTATGATGCATCCATTTCGCCTGAACCCGATCTACAAACGCTATCTTTGGAAGTGCTAAGGGAGAGATTCACTAGAGCCGGTGAGGCTGAGCGGCAGAGGATTTTACTCGCCTGTATAGAAAAGTATTTTGCCGACCCAAACGAATTTCAAGACGAGTCTCTCATCCTAGGTTTCATCAACCTATTAATAAGGAATGCCTTGTATGCTTGCAAGCTGCCAATATCAAACTTATCATTATCGCACTTCCGGACCTTGGAAGAGTGTAAAACGGATAGCGGATGGGCCGAGGAGATCGACGTTGACAGGCTCTATGACAATTTAACAGATGCGTCTGATAATAATTTCGGACGCCTTGCGGCATTATTTAACGATCTTTTTTTTCTTATTCTCAGGAATAAAGACCCAAAATTAGAAGAACTACAGCATTGGGAGCGTTATTGCAGGGTTGCTGCCACGGCAGTGAAGTACGCGATGTCAAACTATTACGATGGTATCAGCCAGTTTGAGTTTATCAAGCTGGCGGAACAGCTAACGGATTTCGCCGGCAGGGGAAGTGTATTAGAGCAATCACAACCGTTTCCCTCGAAAAGATTCCAAAAAATTCTCGAGGATCTTTTGGAGGTTGTCGCTTCAGAAATCTGTTCGCAGTATTTTGAACCTAATGCGGAGATCGACATACGGAAAGCATTAATTCACGCTTACATCTGGACCGATCCCGATAAAGCACGGGAACAATTTCCTTACCTTATCGAACTGCTCGAGAAAAGTCCAATAGACGACTTTGAGAACAGCAATTATGAGTCGTAAAAATTTTCCTAGGTAAAATCATGATTTGAGTAAAATTTCTTCTCGCTCCGAGGGAAATTTTGATTGTGTTGGAGACACCCACCCAGACCGGCTTCAGGGCTAGCGC
>JBAUVX010000238.1:0-6461 GCA_049583465.1 Waddliaceae bacterium
GGAATAAAAGAAAAGATTTTAGTTGGTTCCTGATGGACAATTGCGGACTAAAGATTCAGTACAAGAACTGGGGAGGGAATTGGCTAGTTGATGGGTTCGCATTTCCTTGCCTTTGTCTCACCCCACCGGCACGGTAGCTTTTCATTATAGACTCCTTTAACTGTGATGAGTGAAGGAGTCTATTTTATTTTTTATTGGCAATCAACGATTTGTTGAAAATTTATTGAAACGCAAACCCTCATGAACTTCGTTCACAATTATCGATGAAAATTGGGCTCTATACACAAGTGAATGTTACGGTCGTGAGCCTATTGCCTTAATAGGGCACGATGGGTTCTAACGAGGGGGAAACCGGGGGGGCCCAGTTTCTCTACTCTCTGGCGCAAAGAAATGGAAGATGAAATTTCATACAAGGTGATCATTGAGGTCAAAGCCGCTGAGAAGGAAGTCCCAATACACAAGGTTCAACTTCTGACCTATTTCAGGTTAACCAATTACTAATTTTTTCCAACAAACATTTACCTATGGGATTTTTTTTTATCTAGATCTCTTACAACTTTTTCAATAAAATTGGGATTTTGAGAATCAGGAGAAATCCTAATATTTTGCTCTAGAATAATTTCGGACTCAGACAAATCTGATCTTATTGAAGATAAATTAGATACCATAAAAAAACAAATTCTTAATTATAGAAAATTGATTTAATCATACCCCAAATGAATTTTAATATCAAAAGGAAGCCAGAGTCAAAAGTTGCCGCCTGAATGCGAGTGCCTTCGTAAGGCAGGATACGGCGGTGAGAACCCTCCTCCCGCAACATGCGGAATGTGGGTGAGAAGGCTTATCTTCGTCAATAGGGATAAATCCAAAACCCGCGTTAATACAAGTATCCCTCTTTTTTGAATGGTCCTTGGGGATCGAGACCAAGGTATTCTGCCTGTTCAGACGTGAGCTGTGTCAGGCGGACGCCTAATTGATTTAGATGCATCGATGCCACTTTTTCATCGAGGACTTTGGGTAAGCGATGGATTCCAATGGGATATTTTTGTTTGCTTGTCCATAGTTCCACCTGGGCTAAAATCTGATTGGAAAACGAATTTGACATCACGAAGGAAGGATGCCCATCGGCGCATCCCAAGTTCACTAACCTTCCTTGGGCCAATAGCAACAAGCTTTTTCCCGAATCCTTCCAAATGTATTGGTCAACTTGAGGCTTCACATTGATTTTCTTTATGTTCTCGTTGTGATTGAGCCAAACCACATCGATTTCACAATCAAAATGACCAATATTACAGAGAAGGACGTTGTCTTTCATCATTTCAAAGTGCCGGGCAGTGATCACATCTTTGCACCCCGTCGCTGTCACAAAAATATCGGCATAAGGGGCAGCCTCTTCCAGCGTGATGACGGGAAATCCGTGCATGGCAGCCTGATAGGCGCAAATGGGGTCGATTTCACTGACCAACACCTTGGCGCCTAAAGAGGTAAAGGCCTCAACACAACCTTTTCCCACATCGCCATAACCGGCAATTAAGACAGTCTTACCGGCAATCATACAGTGTGTGGCTCGTTTGATGCCATCGATGACCGATTCTCGACACCCATAAAAGTTGTCAAACTTTGCTTTAGTGACCGAGTCGTTGACGTTGATCGCAGGACATCCAAGTGTTCCCTTCTTAAAGCGCTTTTCCAGGTTGCGCACCCCGGTTGTCGTCTCTTCTGTAATTCCCCGTATTCCCGGGAGGAGGTCGGCGTGGTGTTCGTGGACATAGTTCGTCAAGTCTCCGCCATCGTCGATGATCATGTTTAAAGGCTGATCGTCGAACATGATCGTTTGGGCAATACACCAGATGTATTCCTCTTCGGTCATCTCTTTCCACGCAAAGATCGGAACCCCCGATTTTGCCGCAGCAGCTGCAGCGTGATCTTGAGTGGAATAGATGTTGCATGAGGACCAGCGAACTGTTGCTCCTAGAGCTCGAAGGGTGTCAATGAGCACTGCCGTTTCCACTGTCATATGGAGGCAGCCGGCAATACGTGCTCCTTTAAGCGGCTGCGATGCACGAAATTCCTCTTTCAAAGCCAAGAGTCCCGGCATTTCTTTTTTTGCTAATTCGATCTCTTTTTCTCCCCATTCCGCAAGCTTGCCGGCTTCTTGAGTCTCTATATTTAAATTGTTTTTAATGCGGTAATCGTACATTTTTTTTCACTTAGAGGGTGTTTACAAAGTCATGGACGGACAGGTTGCATGAGATTTTTCCCGGAATCGAAGTTCTTGAAAAGGGCATACTCTTATACGTTTAATTTTTTCTCAATGCTGCAAAATGGGCCGGTGATCTCTTTGTCATTGTTTTCAATTCCTTCTTTGATTTGTTTGATACCGGTCATGATCGTTGAATGATTCCGAAAAAACAACTTACCCAGAGATGTATAGGAAGCTTTGAGCTTTTCGCGGCACAAGTACATGGATATATACCGAGGAAGGGTAAAATTGCGGGTTTGCTTTTTCCCAACGATGTCTCCGGAGGAGACCCCAAAGTAATCTGAAACAGTGTCGATGATTTTTTCCGAAGTCAGGGTAGTATCCTTCTCTTTTTTTATCATATCCATTAACAGCTCCTTGGCTGTTTGCAGGGTCAATGGAGATGAGGGGCTGTTTTCTTGTTGCTGTTTAAGATAATGCCGGAGGGCAAGTGCTTCGATTGCTTGTGTGAGGGATCGCGAGGTCAGGAACGTGCTCAGAAGAAATTCCTGAATTGTTGGGTGCAGTTGGATGTTCATCGCTTCAATTTTCTTTTCTAAGAGTTTCCCGATCTCTTCTTGTGATAAAGGGCTTAAGGGAAGGACAATGCCCCACTCAAATCGGCTCACCAAACGCGGTTCTATATAGAGGAGTTCTCCGGGAGCACAATCGGCACTAAAAATCATTTGCTTGCCGGACAAATGCAGTGCGTTAAAGGTGTGGAAAAGCTCTTCTTGGGTTGCCGATTTTCTAGAAAAGAATTGCACATCGTCAATGAGAAGAACATCAGTATTGCGATAGGTTTGCCGAAAGGTGCTCATTTCCCCTCCTCGAATGGCGCTGACGACGTGCTTGGTGAATGTTTCCGCCCTGGCATAGATCACATTGAAGCCGCAACTTCTGAGGGCATGCGTTGCCGCCATCAGCAGATGGCTTTTTCCTGTTCCCTCATCTCCAAAAAGAAAGATCGGGTTAAAAGCAGCAAGGTGATTTTCTACGGGGATGATTGTGGCGGAAATTGGGTCGTAATTGGTGATTTTACAGAGAAGCTTATAAGCAAGGAGTTGATTTTCAGAGGCAATCGTGTTCTCAAGGGTACAATGAGGGTCAAGTTCATCGAAGATGATAGGAAAAGAAACTGGAAAAGATAGAGAGGTTTTCTGTTTATACACTTTTTTCTTGGAAGGCGATGAGCCGTTTTCATGTGTTGTCAGATGCACTTTGATTTGATGTTTATTGTTGTTTACCAGGCTTTTCAATACTTTTTTACGGATGTGTTCTTCGAACCACATCACATGAAAGAAGTCTTTTGCTTCGAGATATAGGTTGCAGGCATCGAAACGAATGATTTTCAAAGAACGAAGCCATTTATCAACGGTTTCTGCTCCAAGTTCGTTTTCTTGCTTTTTAAGAAAATTTTCCCATGCTTGCATAAAAACTAACACATGTAATTACAAAAAAGGGATAACCACTTCGATTTCTTACATTTCATCATCGGGTTAAAGAGCCTCTTCCCTGAAAGATTTCCATTACCTAGGTTTTAAAATATCAATATATAAAAAATGGTTTTTTGTTTGTAAACAACTAGTATCTCTTGTGCAAAAAAAAGAACCTTTCAATGGTATAACCCAGCGATAGGATCGCAGTTATTGATTTCGTCGGAAAAATCGCATTCTGAGCCGGAATCTCACTGTATCTCAACTAGAGAAAAAACCCGAAACCCAGGTTAAGCATGACAGATCCGTGAACAATTACAAAAAAATTGACAGGATGCTAGCGCACTGTCTTAATTTTTCATGCGATCCTGAGTACTTTTAAAAAAACAAGAGAGTGATTTCTATAGTAGTTCAATAGCTTGGCAAGGGCCTCTTGCCGAGAGGGTTTGTCGACAAAAGCGAGCCCTTCGCTCGCATTGTAAAGAGCAAGTTCTCCTTCGGGGGTGCGGACAAGGACGACAGTATGATTGCAAAATTGTAGAAGATAGCTTCCAATTTTAAGAGCATCCAGTTGTTTAGCTACCTCGGAAACCTCTCCACGAAGGCTTTTTACATCTGTTAACTGCAGTTTTTGGTCATTGAGGACAGCTTCCATGATCGCGCGGTGCGGCGGGGAGGAACTGCTGAGGCGGGCATCCAACTCGAGGACGAGTGCATACAGATCAAGTGTGAGCACGGCACCTTGCCGTTCGAGGTCGTCGAGGACAAAATGACGCAAGCTAGCATCTTGAGGTAATTTAGCCAGACTGTCCGATAGGCGAGTGTATTGGGTAGAATGGGAAGCATCTAACTTTCCTCGCCCCTGCAGCGCAGCAAGCGCAATGGCATCCACCCGTCCCTGCACACCAAGAAGAGCTTCGTAGATCGCTTGCAGATGGAGGGAGAGAGCCGTTCCCCCTTTTTTCAGCAGGCCGGCGGCCTCTAGCAGACGGGTGCGGCTGCTTGGGTTGCGGCTTTTGAGGTAGGAAATGAGAAAATGGAGGCTCATTCCAAGACAGAGGCCGCCGGCGGGACGATAGGAGATATCGTGTGTGATGCGTAGACCTTGCTCTTTTCCGATATCGGCAAATGTGCTTTTCAAAATTGGAGTCCACGTTGTCTTGCTGCAGATTTTAAGTGTGCCGAAACTCGCAAAATTGTGTGAAGGGATAACGAGATGGTGCCACTGGAGTGCCGAGGAGAGGAAGAAGCAGCGGGAAAAGATGCTATTGGCTGCAACAACGGCATATTCCATCACCATGGCGATTTGCCGGAAAATGCGGAGCGCTGTATCCTCAAGTGAGGAACTCGCACAAGAAAGTGGTAGAACCTCGGGAGTGTTAGGAGGCGAGGGTGCGGCAGCAGCTAACATTAGATGTTTACGTTCGCAGTCTGGGACTTACGCAGAGCGCTCCTGAATTGTGTTGGGGAGCAGGCAAAAACGGCCCTTAGCAGCGTTAAATAGCGATGGATGGTATTGTCGAGCTTGGCGGCAATCCTCTTTTGTTCCTCCTTATCAAAGTTAGGCACCACAGCAAGGGGCTGGAAGCAGATAGCAAGATAATATTTATCGCGATGAGGGCCGTCTTGATGGCGATTCAAGGTTCTTTCGAGCTTGGCGTACTCATGTCTTGCATCATAAGGTGAGAAAATTCCCCATATAGCACAGCCGGTCATTTGAACCCCATAGTATAGGGCGCGGCCGCTGTCCAGTGCGGCAATGCGGATAGCCTGTTTTTCTAGGGCAGGGATCTTTTGATCATCTAGATAGTGATAGGCGGCAGTCAACAACAGAAAAGCTGCTTTGGCGATCCGGCATACCGTGCGTGCGGCTGAAACCGGGGGGGTTAGGAGGGTCAATGCGACGCACTTGCAACGAATCAACAAGTCGGGGTCGAAATTATACACCTCTCCATAGTGCTTGCTGTAGGGAAATCTGTATTTTTCTTCACTGTGGGAAGAGAGTGTGATAATCTCCCACCCCGCTGTGCCGCTTGGGGAGATAGACAAGCTAGTCATCGAAATGCCCTTAGTTAGCACAGCAAGCTATGTAACAGAGCAAGCAGATGATGGTGCAGAGAGAACATGAAATCGAATCGCAACCCTGCTGCTCGTTAGCAACACGCCGACGCTCGTCAACAAATCTTTGGAGCTCTTCTTTTTTTTCCTTCGTGCTCAGTGTGCTGACTGTCTGGTGTTTGAGACGGATTTCCTTGCTGGTAAAAGCAATGCCCATCAATGCCGAGCCGAGTAATTGCCCAGGTATACTTAACAGGATACCGGCCATGATGCGCATGGCTTTTCGCATGCCCTTCGTTGGTTTAGACTCTCTTTCTTCAGCTGTGATTGAAGAGTCCAGGTTCTCAATATAGTAATAAACCCGGCCCTTGTCTAGCACCTGGAATTCGCTGCAGATCCAACGCGCAGGGGCTCGACAAACGTCGGCAGCAGCTTCTGCCTTAGCCACCCAGCCTTTGTCTTGTAGTAAGGGAGCATAGTGAACAGTAGAAAAAAAACTCATAACACACTCCATATTAGTATTTCAAATTCTTATAAAACTCATAAAAGCAAGAACTATACATGAATCTCTTTTTTTGGGCAATGAACCTATCTCACTAACAGCAATTATGAGTCGTAAAAATTTTCCTAGGTAAAATCATGATTTGAGTAAAATTTCTTCTCGCTCCGAGGGAAATTTTGATTGTGTTGGAGACACCCACCCAGACCGGCTTCAGGGCTAGCGC
>JBAUVX010000239.1:0-7520 GCA_049583465.1 Waddliaceae bacterium
TGCGCTAGCCCTGAAGCCGGTCTGGGTGGGTGTCTCCAACACAATCAAAATTTCCCTCGGAGCGAGAAGAAATTTTACTCAAATCATGATTTTACCTAGGAAAATTTTTACGACTCATAATTGCTGCAAACAACTCCTTTTTCTTGTCTTTTTTTGCTTGATTGTTTAAAATTTCCCCTAAGTTCTCGTCATCTTGACTTTGCAAAAGCTTTGGAAAAATTATGCAAAGCCGAGGTCATAACGCCCTCTTATGATTTTGCCTTAAGAAGTACTCATGGCTCGTCTTTATCCTTTACGAAAATCACAAAGTATTCTTCACTGGGGCTATTCCCTATATAAGAAAAAAGGAAAAACCCTAACCGGCGATCAATTCCAAGCGATGGAAATGAATCTTAGAGAGCTGGAAAAAGCTGTGCTGGCAAAAGACAGGGAAAACGCCGACCGTTTAGCTCGGAAACTTGAGCATTTTACCCACGAGCATTTCAAAAAAAATTACTTTTCATATGCTTTTGAAATCGCCGTCGCTATTGTGGTTGCACTCTGTATCGCCACAGTGGTGCGGCAAGTGTGGTTTGAACTTTATGAGATTCCCACCGGGTCTATGCGCCCTTCTTTTCGCGAACAGGACCGCTTAACAGTATCGAAAACCGCTTTTGGCCTCAATGTCCCTCTCTTGCCAAAAAATATCTATTTCGATCCCGACCTCGTTCATCGTGGAGATGTCGTCGTCCTCGCTACCGATAACCTGGATTTGACCGACACGGATACCACCTATTTTCTTGTGCTGCCCTATAAAAAACGCTACATCAAGCGTCTGATTGGAAAACCCGGGGACACTCTCTATTTTTACGGCGGGAAAATCTACGGAATTGATCGAGAGGGTCAACCCATAAACGATCTGCTCGAGGATCCTTGGATGCAAAAACTTGAGCATATCCCGTTTATTCAATTTGCCGGGGAGATTTCCTCCCCTAATGAACATGTCATTGTTTTCCATCAAATGCATCAACCGATTGGAAAATTGATCTATCGCTCCCTCGGAAATTTCCGCAGCGAAATATTCACAGATGGAGAGTGGATCAAAGAGCAGCCGTTTGCTCCTGATCAATCCAATAAAGAGGTTCTCGCTTTAGGAGATTTTTGGGGGATAAAGAATTTTGCCATGGCAAGACTGCTCACAAAAGAGCAGCTTGAGGACTATACTCCTTTTTCTCCCCGCGATTTGAAGGAGGGTGTCTTGTATCTGCAGCTTCGCCACAGCCCTAATCTCACCTATCCTCCGCCTCAAATCTTTAGGGTAGGGCGCGGCTATGGGGTCGATGTCGCCACATTTGAAACGGTCATTCCTCTACAAGAAAAACATCTCAAAGCCATAAGAGACGCTCTTTATACCTCGCGGTTTGTTGTGAAAAACGGGCGGACAAGCCGATATCAGGAAGGGGGAAATGCATTTTCCGCAGGTAATGCTCAATTTTCAGACGTCCCTGACGGCACATACGAATTTTATCATGGAAAAGGAGGAAAAGTTCACTGGCAGGGTGTCACCACGCCTTTGCCTGACGACCATCCCCTCTATGATCCTGCTAAAGTTCAAGATCTATTTAATTTAGGCATCAGCATGCCGAACAGCTATACTCCGAGGCAGTTTTTCCAAAGGGATTATCCCCATCGTTACGCCTATTTCCGCGATGGCGATCTTTATCTCATGGGGGCCCCTATCATCGAAAAGGATGATCCGGCTCTGATTGATTTTCTCAAAAGAGAAAAGGAAAAAGAAAAGAAAGCCGCGGCACAAGAGCCCTATTTGGCTTTTATCGACCGCGGACCTCCGACGAAAAACGGAAAACCGGATAAGGAATTCATACGAAAATTTGGATTGGCCATACCGGAAAACCACTACCTGGTTTTAGGAGATAACCATGCGATGAGTGCCGATAGCAGGGTCTTTGGGCCGATCCCGGAGGAGAACATTCGAGGGACGCCAAGTTTTCTGTTATGGCCTCCCGGGGAGCGCTGGGGTTCGGTTCCTCAGTCCCCTCATCCTGTTCTCATCTTTCCCCGGCTCGTGGTCTGGGGGATTGCTCTGGCGGTATTAATCATCTGGTGGATCCTCCATCGCCGCAAGATGAATCAAAAGCTATTTAATGACTGAGGTACCAAAAGGAAACCCGCGCGGTGTCACTCACGATGCCTTTTGCGCTCAATTTTTTCTAGGGCAATCGTTGCCGCCTCTCCATTAAGATTCCAAGAGACTCCCTCGCAGGGAACAAAGTCGACGGCAACTGCTAACACTTCTCGACAAATCCGGTCATGATGCCTTTCGAAGCAAGAGCGGACACGTTCTGTTGTCTCGATGCGTACGTGGACTCTGTCAGACACATCGAACTCTGCGTCACGGCGCATCGTATTGATCTTATTGATGAGCTCTCTCGCTAAACCTTCTGTCAGCAATTCTTCCGTGAGATTTGTATCAAGAGCAATTGTCAGCGCTCCCTCGTTCATGGCAATCGTTCCTTCATGGACGCGTCGGTCGACGTGGACATCTTCAGGATCAAGGGCGAAGGTTTCACCCTCCACTTCTATGGCTAGCTCTTCTCCGTTTAGGAGCTGCTCGAGCTGATGTTGTGTCAACGCGTTAATCTTCTGATGCACAGCTTTCATCAACGGACCGACTTTTTTCCCGAGAATTCTAAAATTCGGCTTTGGCTGCAGCATGACGAAGTCTGTTTCGTCGGAGGCAAATGTCACTTGTTTGACATTTAATTCTTCGGCAATCAAGTGTTTCTGGTCTTGAAGAAACTGCAGTGTCTGAGGGTGGGGAGTTGCAAGGTGCACTGCCGGCAGGGGTTGGCGCACTTTGAGCTGATGCTCTTTGCGTAAGGCATGACCCAAACTGACAGCTTTCTGGACAGCGAGCATTTCAGCTTCCAAATGTTCATCCCGCGATTCGGAATGATATGAGGGATAGTCGCAAAGATGGACAGAATCGGGCATTGATAGGTTGCGCAAGTTGCGGTAAATGGCCTCGCATAGGAAAGGGATAAAGGGAGAGGCAATTGTTGTGAGGGCTAAAAGCACCTGATACAAGGTCGCAAAAGCCTCATTGCGATCTTGCGACGGCTCCTCTTCCCAAAAACGGCGGCGGCTCCTTCGGATATACCAATTCGTCAGTTGATCGATAAAGCCCACAAAAGGTTCAACAGCTTGACTGAGATCATAGTCGTCCATGCCCTCTTCAACCTCTTTGATGAGTTTGTTGATTAAGGAGAGTATCCACCGATCGATCACTGCTTGCGGCGAGGGATAGCTGTCCGTTGGTTTCCAGCCGTAGATTCTGGCGTAGGTGATAAAAAAGCTATAGGCATTCCAAAAGGGAATCAAAATTTGCCTGAGGACAAGCTCCACTCCTTTGACCTGGAACCGAAGATCGTCTCCTTTTACTGCTCCGCTGTGCATCATATACAGGCGTATGGCGTCGGCCCCGTACTTTTCGACGACTTCCATAGGGTCGGGGTAGTTTTTTAAACGCTTTGACAGCTTGGCGCCGTCAGCAGCAAGGAGAATTCCGTTGACAACGACATTTTTGAAGGCGGGTTTGTTAAAGAGCGCTGTGGATAGGACAGTGAGAACATAAAACCACCCGCGCGTTTGATCAAGACCTTCTGCAATGAAATCGGCAGGGAAGTTGCTGTCGAAAAATTGCCGGTTTTCAAAGGGATAATGATTCTGAGCATAGGGCATTGATCCCGATTCGAACCAGCAATCAAACACTTCAGGGATGCGATAGAACTGTTTTCCTTTTCGTGTAAAGGGCAGGTGATCGATGTAGTGGCGATGTAAATCATGGATCTCTTGCCCCGTTGCCTCTTCAAGCTCTCGAATGCTGCCAATGACCGCAATTTCCCCGTCATCGGCCATCCAGAGAGGGATGGGTGTCCCCCAGTAACGGTTGCGGCTGATGGCCCAATCTCTTGCTCCTTCGAGCCATTTCCCAAAACGGCCGTATTTCAGATGTTTCGGCATCCAGTGGATCATCGTGTTGTTCGCAACTAAAGACTCTTTGATGCCTTCTACCGAGACAAACCACGTGCTCACGGCTTTGTAGATTAAAGGGGTATCGGATCTCCAGCAAAAGGGGTAGCGGTGGTGGCACGTGCCGTGGTCGACAACACGCCCCATCATTTTGAGCCTTTTGATGATGTCCTTATCAGCATTTTTGACAAATTGGCCCCTGTATTCGGGGATTTCTTCTGTGAACTGCCCATTGGCGTCGACGGGGCAAACCAGCTCGATTCCTTCGCGTTGACAGGCGTAAAAGTCGACCTCTCCAAAGGCCGGTGCGGAATGTACGAGTCCTGTCCCTTCATCTAAATCGACAGAGTCTTCCATGATGACGCGAAAGGCATTGGGAGAGGAGGCAAAATAGTCGAAGAGCGGGCGGTACCGCTTCCCTTCGAGTTCCCGCCCTGTGAAAGCGGCAAGAACCTCATACTTTTCACCGCTTTTGTCGTAAGCAGAAAGGCGTTGTTTGGCCAGGATGTACTTTTTGCCCGACGATCGATCCTTCACCTTCACATAGGGAACCTCGGGACCGGCCATGATGGCGAGGTTTGAAATCAAAGTCCACGGCGTTGTCGTCCAAGTCAGCAGCTCGGTGTCTCCGTCGTCAACTAAAGAAAACCCCACGGTCAAAGAGGGATCATCCACTTCTTTGTAATTTTCACCGGCTTCAAAATTTGACAGGGGAGTGCCCAATTTAGCCGAGAATGGCATCACCTTGTAGCCCTTGTAAATCAACCCTTTTTCATAGAGCTGTTTGAATACCCACCACACCGATTCCATGAATGGAGGGTCCATCGTTCGGTAGGTGCTGTTGAAGTCGACCCAGCGGCCCATGCGGGCGACTTGACCTTTCCACTCTTCGGTGTAGCGCTGAACGATTCCACGGCATTTTTCATTAAATTTGCCGATCCCAAACGCCTCGATGGATTGAGCCCCGGAAAGATTTTCGGCTTTCTCCACTTCCTGTTCAACAGGCAGGCCGTGGCAGTCCCACCCAAAACGGCGCGGAGCATAAAACCCCTTCATCGTTTTGTAGCGCAAGACGACATCTTTAATGGTTCCTGCCAAAAAGTGGCCGTAATGGGGAAGGCCTGTGGCAAAAGGGGGGCCATCGTAGAAGGAAAAAAAAGGCTTATCTTTTCGCTCTTTCACAGAGCGTTCAAACACACCGTTATCTTGCCAGAATGCGAGAATGCGTTGTTCCCGTTCGCCAAAAGTTTCTTTTTCGACTTCATCGAACATCAATTGCCTCCGTTCAGTCCTTAAATTATATGCTTTAAAGTGCCTAAAAGTCGAGGGGGAACTTTTCTTTGAAGTGATTCATACGCCTGATTTTGCCTCTCCCGGCATCTTCGTCCAAAAATTTTGCAAAGTCGAAATGAAGGGTTTCCCAAATCGAGGGAATTATGTTATACTAAATGTGTAGAAAACAAACACTGGGGGTGTCAAGGTTTCGACTAGGGAATGAAGTATTGATTGCATGCAGAGGATGTCGGTTGGCCTCTTTAAAAAACCGATAAAACCACAAATGCCAAAACTACTGGCAACATAGGTGGATGCGAAATGATTGATTTTGCAAGCGAATTTGCTGCTTGTGAAGTCGATGTCGAATCCGCTCATGGAGTTGCTGCTTAAATTTAACCGTTTAATGCAGTCCGATAGCCCAAAATTGGACCAAGGATTTTGGTGTCTATCGTCATTTCACTTGGTGTGATCCGGAACTCGACCGCTTCTAGGGTTTTGGTTCGAGATTAAATGAAGCAGACTAGTCATAGTGTTGTGTCCTGCATCGTGGCTAGTGAATACTCAGGGCACTAAGCATGTAGGAGTCAGTAGGGAGTTTGCTTAGGACGAGAGTTCGATTCTCTCCACCTCCATTTTAGGGGGCGCTGCTCCCTAAAAACCCCCGCCAAAGGGTCGATGACCCTCTGGGCTCCCTTTTTACATAATGGGCTTCGTTCTATAAAAGCTAAAAAAGATTGTTTTTTAGCTTTTCGTCTTGTCTTCCTATGATCCATTATCTTTGTGTAAGTCTAAGTCATGGTCGTAACCTTCATCTAGGAGATGACTTCAAACTTTAGATGAGCTCTTGACAACTAAATGTCACTCAGTTACATTTAGGATAAAAAGAGTTTACTCCCATTGCCATCGAAAAAACCGAAAAAGATTGAACACCTCATCGAACGCATCAAGAGCTGCATTGCCTCGGGTGCATATCGAGATACTTTTCATGCTGTTTTAAGAAAGAATGAGAGGAACATCGCCTTACCTGAAATTATCCATGTGTTAACGACAGGAAGACATGAAAAAAGCAAAGACCGCTTTGATGAAGCTTTTAATGCATGGAACTATGCGGTAAGGGGGCAAACCGTAGACGAATTGGATTTAAAGGTCATCGTATCGTTTGATGACGAAAGAGACCTCTTGATTATAACAGCCTTTTATATTGAGCGGAGGCATTAGAAAGATGAAAAAACAAAAAGTTGAAAAAGAAGTTATCTATGAAGGATTAGGATTTCCTATTGTCTTACGTAATGTTCCTATGATAGAGCTACGTAAAGTCTGGACCCTGGATATCGACCTCAATATTTTGCAAAAGGTTGTTCTATTGGCCCTTGCTCATCATCCATCCGACATGACCGGAAATCAAATTCGTTTCGTTCGCAATTGGCTTGAGCTAACTCAGACCGAATTTGGTAAACTCTTTGGCGTAACCCACCCTGCTGTCGTGAAATGGGAAAAGACGGGGAACAAAGGTTCCAAAATGAACCTGACAACACAAAGAGATTTGAGGCTTTGGCTTCTTGACCAGTTGCTATCCAAAGACGATGATTTTCGCAGAGCTTTTAAAATTATACATATGACTGACTATTCCCAGCCGATAGAACCTCTTGAATTCGATGTTCCTACAGACCTTGTAGCTGTTTAGAAATACTTTAAACCCACTAAATTGAAAGCTTGAAACAAGGATTCTTTCTGAACAGATGCCCAATCAATTTAGGGGCAGCGCCCCCCTAAAAACCCCCGTCAAAGGGTCGATGACCCTCTGGACTGGCCTTGTTGCGTAAGTCTCGAGATGAATTGATCTCTTCTCAGTTTTACGATTACTCCCTATTTTAGATCATGTAGCCGGACGGCATTCCTATTTTGGTCATCATATTCAAGACAAACCCTTTTAGTTGAAGCTCCACATTCTGTACCTCACTTAAGCGGCTGAACAACGTGTCTCCAAATATTCGCTTCAAACAAATCATCGCTGTCTCAGCAATCGACCTCATGTGATAGCCAACTAACTTCTTCCAAACCCCTCTGGCTAGAGAGTATACTGGTCCCCAATTCTTGGACAAATTTTGAAGGTCCACTTTGCGCATTATTAGTGTATAATCCACTAAAAATAAGGTGACCACATGACAAAGAAACTGCAAAGAAGAACACCAGAGCTAAAAATGGAGGTGGCT
>JBAUVX010000240.1:0-9162 GCA_049583465.1 Waddliaceae bacterium
TTCTCTCTGTGCTCTCTGTGTCTCTGTGTTTTACACTAACAACCATGCTTTAAATGAGTGGTGAAACTAGTACCTGCGCATTATCAACCGAAATCGCAAAATCGCAATTCGCCCATGGCGTTAATTCCGTGATTTAGAAATTTGAGGGTAAACCGCGCCTTTGGACGTTTGATGGTTTGGGGGTCAAGTTTAACCCCCAAACCTCTCGGTCAGCGGTAGTAATAGTAATTGCGACCATAGTAGGGGTAGTAGCCACGGTTGTAGTAGGGAGAATAGCCACGATTGTAGTAGTAAAAAGAAGAGTTTGGCCAACCATAATTGTGATGGTATCGATAACTCGGGTAGTGATGATATCCTCCATAACGACCTCCCCAGTTGTGATTCCGATAGCCGCCATACCCACGGCCTCCACGATAGTGTGAGCCGCCGCCAAAACGGACGCTAACGAGAGCAGTTTCTTTGTCGGAAGATTGATGGGATGCGCGAAGATCTGTCGTCAGAGAAGGTGAAAAGGCTACGGAGGCTAAAGAACCTATAACCGCGAACCGAAAAAGAACACGTTTAAATAGATACATACATCCCCCTTTTGTTAATAGTTTATTAAAACCCTAAACAAAATTGGGGCCTTTTTATATACAGGGGTTAATTAAGCTCCCCCTTCATTTATTATTATACTGTACTAAAATCGATGTGTCAATTTCCGTTTTAGGGTAGGGGATCGTGACCTCCGGGATGCCAGGGGTTGCATTTGATGAGCCGCTTGGCTGCAAGCCAACATCCCCGGAAGAAACCGTATTTACGAATCGCTTCATCGGCATAATGGGAACATGAGGGGTGAAATCGGCAGGTTTCTCCAATGAGTGGACTGAGGCAATATTGATAGAAGCGGATAAGAAGCAATGCAATCGTTTTCATAACAACGAATGATCATGTTAACGGTATAAAAGAAATGCGAAAGGGGGGACTCGAACCCCCACGGGGAGAACCCCACTACCCCCTCAAGATAGCGCGTCTACCGATTCCGCCACTTTCGCGTCAATAAGGGCCATTGTTTGGCCGGTTGCTTTTGATGAGTAGAAAAGATAAATATTAGCAGTTTCTTCTCTATTCCGACAAGGAAAATGACGCTCTCTTTTGCATCCTGCTCTCCGGAAATGGAACCATTGATCGCGTTGAACCCCTGTCTTATGGCATTTGTAGCCGGAAACGACGCTAGCACATTGTGTATAATCCGGCGGCGGTTAAACCCACGCGCCTCCGGTTATTTTTTTAGGATAAAGTCGGCAAGTTCTCTAAATAAGGGGAGTAAGTTGAGAGAGCTCATGAGATCTAAGCATTGCTGTCTGTGGGAACAGCCAAGCTTTTGGTAAGCCTGATGATGGTGGGTTTCAACGGTTCGGTGTGAAATGCCAAGCATCCTTGCAATATCTTTTGCAGTATAGCAATAAAATCCGAGAGACAGGCATTCCAGCTCTCTTTTTGTCAGGGGGGTTTTTATTTGAGCATTAATGTTTTTGCACAAGCTGGTTGAGGCAGTCCCCCCCCCCGGGTGCTGACCCATTCTAAGTTGTTTACGGTAAAAGGCTTCATCCCCACAAATCCACACATGTTCTACGGATGACTTTCCAAAAATATAAATTGCTTCAAGGCTCTGAACAGTGGTGATCTTGGAAGGCTGATGCATTTGGAATTCATTGAGAAACCTTGTTTTGGAAACGATATTGTCCTTCTTATCGGTGTCTTTGTACAGATTGAGGTGAGTCCCTTTGCAATTGCATTCGACCATCACAGCATTTTTTACTTCTGTAATGTGTGTGATCGTAAAGACCCAATCGGGAAATGCATGCTTCCAATTCTCTCCATGTGTATGGTAGCTCTCTTTTCCAACGCGGCTTCCAACGATTGTTCTGTAAATGAAATTTTCTGAGAAGAGGTTTAAAAGAGAAGGGTCCTCCGTTTTTTTATTCCAATACTCTTCTGTAAACTCGATCACTTTAGCCTTCTTGCTTTTCATCACAATCTCCCAGTTGAGATAAAGCATAATGTAAAGAAAATATTCGTGCAAGCCGGGTTTGTTTTTCATCAGGTGTTGTCGTATTAAAATCTTACCACCCATTTTCACGTTCTGCGAGAGGTTTTCCGCACAACCGGGTTTTTAGTTTGATCCAAACCCTCGTTGTCCCGTCACTGTGCAATAGCGTCTTCAAAAAACCTCGTCACCTTTAGTCTAAAATCCGAATGACAGGGAAATTGTTGCAATTCCGTCAAGGTACGGCAGCAGGCAAGATGTTTGACGAGGACGATTTCTTCTTGGGAAAAAAACAGCGCATGCGACGGCGTATGTTGCCGGCAAAAGCTCTCTCCCATTGCAAGATAACGGTCGGTCAACGGAGCATGGCAGACATGGCATATCGTTGCGATGCCAAAGAGGCCTTCATGTCGAAGAAGCTTAAGTCGGAAACTCGCGGCTAACACTTCAGGGAAGGAGAAATGGGGAATGGAACGGAAATAACGGATCAATAGATCGTAAAGCTGCGGTGCAGGTTTGTTGGGAAATTGAGACATTTTGATCAATTGAAGAAGTTCGCAGGCAACTTCCAGAGTTTTCAGATGACGCCTTAAGATTAATTGTTGATCAATGATTGAGGTTTCTTGGCACAGCAACAAACCGTTTTTTCTTGTTTTGTAAATAAATTCACAGCGAGTGAGGGGAGCGGTGACGGGAGGGGATGCGCGTCTTCCGGCGTACACTCTTTTCATTAAAAGTTTTATCAGACCATTATCGGGCGAAAAAACAGTCAAAATTTTGTCGTCATCTCGAAAATCAAGGGCATGGATAATAACTCCTTCGGTACGACAGAGTGACATAAAACTCTCTTTTTTCTTTTAAGTTTATCACATCCTTCGTTAAAATACCTAAATGAACGCGAGTGCAGGGGAAAAGGACCAAAAAATATTTCATTTTTTGTCCCCCCCCCCGTTCCCGCATTAGGAAACAACGGCGGTTTGCACCGATAGCTCAATCGGATAGAGTACCCGGCTTCGAACCGGGTGGTTAGAGGTTCGAGCCCTCTTCGGTGCGATGATTATATAAGATTACTCAAGAGGAAGATATGAAAGGAAAGGCAAAAGCGAAAGAATTTGTTGGGGAGGGGTACAAAATTCATGTCACAGGCCGGGATGTCCTAGTCACAGATGCGATGAAAAATTATGCCATAGAGAAAATCTCTAAAATTGAGAGATTTAGTCCTCGCATCATCGATGTTTCCGTCACGATGGACATTCAAAAACTTGAGCATCGGGTGGATATTGTCTTAAAAGTCGATCACATGAAAATTAAGAGTCAGGCGGCTAGCACAGATATGTATGCCTCTATCGATAAGGCTATTGAGAAAATCGAACGCCAACTTCGAAGATATCGAACAAAGATACGGGATCATGCAGCAAAGGGGTTAAACGCCATTGATTTGAAAGTCAATGTCTTGAAAAGGCCATCCGAAGAGGAGTTGATTGATATTAATCTAGACATTGAAGAAGAAAATCAAAAAGAGTTATTAGACCGCTACCAACCTCATCAAATTGTGAGCCAAGAAACGAAGCCATTAAAGACTCTAACTTATGATGAGGCTGTGATGAAAATGGAGCTTTCCGGTGATGTATTTCTTATATTCCGCGGTGAAGAGGACCGAAAATTGAAGGTCATCTATCAGAGAAATAACGGCGATTATGGTGTGATAGAAGTCGAAGCTTGACGATCGCTATGTGAAAAAAATTCCCTGCATTATACGAAAAATTTCTGTAGATGCCCTTCCCGAAGAACGGGTTCGTCAAGGGCTTCTATCTCATATGATCAATGATTTAGGGTACCCCCCTAGTTATCTCGCCGTTGAAAAGGGATTACCCCGGATGCCTCACTTAACAGCTCGGGATCGAAGAATCCCAAAGCGTCGGGCTGATATAGTTTGTTTTGCCAAGGGCATTCATGCCGGACATGGCTTGTATCCTTTGCTGCTTATTGAGTGTAAAGCGGAAGCTCTCACACCAAAGGCTGTCAATCAAGTTGTCGGCTATAACTACTTCTTGAGGTCCTATTTCATTGCAATCGCCAATCAAAAAGAGATCAAAACAGGATGGTATGATGCTGTTTCCCGTCGCTACTCTTTTGTCTCTTATCTTCCTTCCTATCAGCAGCTGCTGTCGTTTATTCATCCGTGAAAGACATTTAACCGTGAGCGCGACGGGGATGTTTGCGGCTTTTTTTTTTATTGAAATAGTAATCGTTTTTTCGTTATAGATAATGGACGCAATATAACCGCGGCATAAATTCAGAAGAAAGATGTGATCATGGAGACAAGAATACAGGAAAGAGCTAATGCAACACACAGGCTAACGCTTTTAATGACGATGAATGCAAAGGTCAAGCACAGTCCTATCAAACGCTTGTTTGATGTCTGCGGCAGCATAATTTTGTTGATTGTCTGCCTTCCCCTTTTCCTAGTCATCTCCCTAGTAATTAAATTGACAACTTCCGGAAAAGTGATCTATTCCCAGGTGAGAATCGGACGAGGAGGCAGGCCTTTTCGTTTCTTAAAATTTCGGACGATGTACCAAGATGCGGATAACCAGATTAAAAAAATTTTGGCTAGCGATCCCAAAAAGCTTCAAGAATGGACATTGACCTACAAGTTGAAACAGGATCCCCGCGTCACGCCGATTGGCCGATTTCTTCGAAAAACCTCTTTGGATGAGCTTCCACAGTTGTGGAACGTGTTGAAAGGGGATTTAAGTCTCGTCGGACCCCGCCCGGTTGTTCACGAAGAAATCATCAAGTATTTTGGCGCCAAAGCGACCAAAATCCTTTCCATTCGTCCGGGAATCACCGGAATTTGGCAAGTATCGGGCAGGAATGACACGACTTACAACACACGGATCAAGCTCGATGAAGAATATGTCGATACACAATCTTGGCTGTTAGACTTAAAGATTTTACTTAAAACAATACCTTGCATGATTTCAGCTAGGGGAGCCTACTAGAGGGTGTCGTCAAATTTGGAATCAGCTTAATTTGAGGACACCCTCTAAACTCAAAGCGAGCCGCTACTCCGGGGAGGAGAATGAACTTACAACAAAAAAACCTTCCCATGACATTCCTATCCATGTTGGTGCTGACTCTGCTGATGCCTGCACTTGCTCCCGGTGTGCCGATTAGCTGCTTTATTCCTTTTCTTGTGATTGCCATGTACAAAAAACCCCAGATTTCCTGCTTGTGGTATTCTTTACTCTGCGGCTTGATCCTCGATCTCTTGTCGTCTCGGATTCCCTTGGGCATTTGTGCCACGAATTTTACTGCATCCACTTGGGTACTTTACAGACAAAAGCAAAATTTTTTTGCCGATAACCTAGCGACTCTTCCTCTTGTGACAGCACTGTTTTCGATCATTTCGACATTTTTCCAATTCGTTCTACTTTCTTTGTGCGAAAAAACACTCTTTTTCCATCAAAGTCTTCAAGGCTTTTTTATGGTTCCTTTTTTGAATGCAACCTTTTCTTTTGCCTATTTTATCCTTCCTTTTGTCCTTTTCGGAAAACCCATGAGAAAAGGAAGTGATTATTTTTTACACAATCACTGAGGATAGGGCCGAGTTGCCGGATAGCTGGGGTAATAATAACCGGAACCTTGCGGTTGATAATAGGTCTGTTGTCCTGCACCACCCCACGATCCCTGCATGTTTCCTCGCTGCTGCGACTGCTGTTGTTGCTGCTGCGGCTGCTGTTGTTGCGGCTTCTGTTGTTGCTGCTGCTGAGCGGGTGTTGACGGCATCGGTTTTCCTTGAGGTTGCTGAGGGGATTTCCCAGGGCGATGATATTGCTCGACACACTGCGCAAATTGCCTGGCTTTCTGTTGTTGGATATCATTAAGCATCGCTTGGATTTGCTCTTGTTTGTTGATGCCGTGGGCTTGCATCACATCGGCAAATAACTCATAGAGAGTCTCCCTAAATATTTTAATCGCTTGCTGCCGTTTTTGAGGATCTCTTAAAGGATTCGGAGTCATTTTTCCGGCCTTTTCTTCTACACGCGGGACAACTTCTTTATCTTTATCTTTTAACTCGTTTTGAATCGAGGACCATTGAGATTGCGGGATCTCAAAACGCTCCAAGGTAATCGCAACAAATTTTTCCGGGTAATAAGAGAGTAAGATTTCCTCAGTGCAGCCATCCTCAACTTGTGCGAATGCATCGGCGGCTGCCAGTAGTGCGGCAACAGCAATCAATAGAGAAAAAAAAGCTGTTTTTGCTGATTTCATATTCACATTTCCTCCTAACTGTAAGTCGAAGTAAATAAAATTTCTGTTAATACGTCAATGTACACGATGCAAAATATTTGCTGCAAGTTTTGTTTTAACCCACCTCCCGCAACATGCGGAATGTGGGTTTTAACCCCTGCTGGGTTTAAAACCCGGGTTTAAAGGCAAGAGATTACGCATCTGGTCGGCGGTTCTCATCGCGGCGGTAGTCCAAGGCAGTCTGCAATGCGCCCGGATTCTTTCCTCCAAATAGAGTTAAAAGCTCCCTCAATTTGTGACGGGCGGCTGACGCCATTTTGGATCATCACATCAGCAAAGATAGTCCATAGAACTTGCCGAAAAAGGTCTTCAGCGCCAACGGGATCAAAGGGATCCTCCAGAGGGTTTGGGCGTAGACGCCGCGCTTGATCTCTCATCAGCTGTGGAATCGTTCCATTTCTCGCTTGTAGAGCACGGCTAATGATCAGCCATTGAGGTTGCGGGATGTTCCTGTAGAAGCTTAATGCCAATGAAACAGTGGAAGGCTGAAAAAAGTTGCGCTGTAACTCCCTAAAACAGCGGGGGCTGCCGTCGTAAGCTGACAAGCCTGCGTCTGTAAGAAAACCCACAACAATGAAGATAAGAATGTTTTTTTGCCATCTGATCATATTCCGCAGATTACCCTATTTATTTTCTCATTGACAAGACAATAATGAATGTCGGATGATTTTAGCCTATGATCATCGATGGGAAAAAGGTTGCACAAGATATTCAACAAGAGATCAAGGAATTTGTGAATACCTGCCGGGGAAGACAGCCCTGCCTTGCTGTCATTCTCGTCGGAGAAGACCCCCCTTCAAAAATCTACATCAGAAGAAAAACACAAGCTTGCGAGGAGTCGGGAATCCGTTCGATAAAGATCGAGCTGCCGCCGGAGACCGGGGAAAAAAAATTGCTGGCAACGATTCACTCGCTGAATAGCGATCCTAAGGTGGACGGCATTCTTGTTCAGCTTCCTCTTCCGAAGCACATAAATCCTTCTGCAATCACTTCTGCGATCGATCCCAACAAAGATGTCGACGGGTTCCATCCCATCAATGTGGGAAAAATGCTTTTAGGAGAGTCCGACGGGTTTCTTCCTTGCACCCCTTTGGGGATTCGTACCCTGCTTGAGCGTTATGAAGTGAAAGTCAGGGGGCAGCACGCTGTTATCATTGGGCGGAGCAACATTGTCGGCAAACCCATGTCGGCTCTTTTGATGCAAGATAACGATGCGGCAAATGCCACAGTAACCGTCACGCATCGACAAACTAAAAATTTGAAAGAGTTGTGCAAAATCGGCGATCTCATTATCGTCGCCATTGGAAAACCGAAATTGGTCACCGCAGATATGATTAAGGAAGGCGCGATCGTGATCGATGTCGGCATTAGTCAAATCCCCGACAAAACAGCCAAAGGGGGTTTTCGCATCGTTGGAGATGTCGATTTCAACAACGTAAAAGATAAGTGCTCCCTGATCACCCCTGTCCCCGGAGGGGTGGGGCCGATGACCATCGCTATGTTGTTGCAAAACACCGTGCAAAGCTACCTCAGGAGAGAGGGAATCTCTTCTGCATGATCTTTGTCGCTCTCTTCATTTTTCTCTTATTTTCTTGCGAACCTTCCGATGCCCCTCGAATCACCCTTTTTGCCGGTACGGCCATGACGATGCATTATCGGATCATGGTCGGAAAGGTGCTGACATCAAAAGAAAAGAGCCGGGTGAAAACTCTCATCCATGAAACATTTTCCGACATCAATGATGGGGTAAATAAATGGAATCCACAATCCGAACTTTCGCGGCTTAACCGAGCCAAGGCTGGAGAATCCCTCCCTCTTTCTTCCGAGCTGGCGCAGTTTCTTAAAGAAACCGCGCAGATGGTTTGGCTGAGCGAGGGGCGATTTGACCCGACAATCGAACCTCTGTACCGACTATGGAAAACACAATTGGAAAAAGGGCGCATTCCCTCCTCTGAAGAAATACAAAGAGCAGCTGCTGCGATAGGATGGGAGAAAATCCATTTTGAAGAGAATAGATTTTGGAAGGACCATGGTGCGGTACAGCTGGATTTTGGAGGAATAGCCAAAGGCTATGCCATCGACCTCCTTACAGAAAGACTAAGAGAGAAGGGATATGACGATATCTATGTCGAATGGGGAGGGGAAATCAGGACTTCCGGAGAGCATCCGGAAGGACGTCCTTGGAGGGTGCTTGTGAGTAAATTCGGCTCTTTGGATGTCCATTATTCCTTGGCAGTCGTAGATTTACAAGATGAAGCAATTGCTACAAGCGGGGATTATGTTCAAAATTGGGTAGTAGATGGGATTACCTATTATCATCTCATTGATCCCGCAGCCCATCGGCCGCTTATCTCCGGAAGCAATACAGTGTGCTCCGTTACTGTTGTTGCTCCCACGTGCATGCTGGCGGATGCTCTAGCTACCTCGGCGATGATGTTTCCTACGCCTGAAACAACAAAGGAATGGCTCGAACGGCAGAAAAAAATCATTCCCGCATTAAAATATTGGGTCGTATCGAGAAGCTCTAAGACCGGCTTTGCAGGCTCGCGTTAAAACCCAAGTTCCGCATTTTGCGCGAGGCGATTTCAATAGATTTTTGATTCTAAGCGGGTTATAAAATCGAAGCTTGGCCTGTGGTCACCAATCGAGATTTTATCCCACATTCCGTATGTTGCGGGAGGTAATTTCAATAGATTTTTGATTCTAAGTGGGTTACAAAATCGAAGCTTGGTCTGTAGTCACCAATCGAGATTTTGTAATCCACTTAGAATTAAAAAGATGAAGAAATCACCCGCGCAACATGCGGAATGTGGGTT
>JBAUVX010000241.1:0-2762 GCA_049583465.1 Waddliaceae bacterium
GGAATGACCGGCGATTATTGGCAGTACCACATCGCCCAAGAGAAACAAAGACTTTACGGAAATTTTATGGAGAATGAAACGATGGAAACGATGGAATTGGCGGCCTAGAGTACTCCAACTGTTTGGGCTATACACCCCCTTTCCAAAGCCTTGTCTGCGATGATTCTCATCGATCCAGATAGCATTAATTTCAGGAATATTGTTCTCTCCAAAGAAGGGACATTCTGGTTTTCGTAGCAAGCTTCCATAACCTAGAATTTCATGATTTTTCTCTAATACAGCAACAGTGCGGATTCCATCTCGCTGCTCTCGATAGTATGTATTCCAAAGGGTTTTAGTTTTTTCAGGAGTAGACCAGGGAAAAGAATATCGACTTATTATTTTTGCAATATCCTTTTCATTCATAGGTCGTATTAGAAAATTTTTAACTTCTTCGGTTTTCTTTAACTCTAAACCCATTATAAGGTCGTCAATATAGCGATCCTTAACCTTAACTCTGTTTTTCAACCTTCCTTCTTCTTGAAATCCTATTTTTTTATAGAGTGAAATCGCAGGAGTATTTGAGGCTCTGACATTTAATTGGATTTTTTCTATCGCAGATGAACGCTTTGCCAAGTCAATGATTTGTTCGAGTAGTTTTCTACCTATTCCTTTGTGCTGCCAACCTATGTGGATAGCAATATTTAAGTCGGCAACATGACGCAATGATTGTAAAGTGTAAGGCTCTAAAAAAGCATGACCTACGATTTGACCTTCACACTCAGCAACTAAATAAATGCTCTGAAGAGACTGGATAGTTTGTATAACCGCCTTTTCATCCAATTCAGATGGTTGAGAACAAAAATAACCTGGTTCTTGAGCAATTTCTCTCTCGGCCTCAACGATGCATAGGGCATCTTTTACTTCTGCTTTCCGAATAGTTATGTGCACGGACTTCCTTGAGAGGTAAATTTTAAGATAATCATGGGATGCGGTTTGGGTTCTGGCACGGTTTTAAGTGTTTTTTCAAATTGACCGTGTGAATATCGGCTGACGACCCTATCCCAAAATTCTATTGCTGCTTTATTTTCTGGTATTTGAGAAGTCTCCCACACTCCAGGAAACTGATTGAAGACTTGCTCTGCCACATGGCGTCCAACACCTTTCCCTTGAAACTTGGAAACAATGAAGAATTCCCCAATGTTCCAATCTACATCTGGCGTGCTTCCCACTTTGTTGATCAATACAAATCCAGCCAACTCTTCATCTACTTTTACTAAAAATGCATACCTGTCTGGCTTTTCGCAATAAGAACTAAGATCAATGCATTCAAAAAGACCATTAGAAGGCACTTCCCAAGTTGGTAAAAAACCGCAATATCTTGACATTTCATAAACGTAAAAGCGGCCGAGATTTTGGATGGTATTCTTATCTTCTTGAGTTGCTATGGATAGATTAATCTTCATTCTCTTTCTAGGGGGGTCTTCACAATTAGCCTCCATGTGGCATAAGCTGAGAAATAATACACAGCCTCAAGAATGTGTGTTTTAGATTTAATAAAACGCAAAGATAACTTTCTAAGATCTAACCATTTCAAATAATTTCTGTTTAAGTTATCTATTGCATGGTATAAATTAAAACCATAGAGGTATATTATGTTGGGACACACGAGAAAGCGCCTTACTGAAAGAAGAGAAATACAGGCGCACGAAGAAGAAGAGTTTGTCACCGCCGATGAGTTCTTCAAGGAAGCTTTTGGTGATCGACCAAAATGGTCGGTAATCCTTGCAGGATCGAGGAAAAGGGAAGGATACACGCAACACCAATTGGGAGGACTAATAGGTGCTTCACAGTACAACATCAGCAAAATGGAGCGTGGTCACAGGCCCATCGGCAAAGATATTGCCAAGCGACTTGCTAAGGTGTTCGATACAGATTACAGGATTTTTCTTTAGTATCTTTAATGTCTAAAAATCCTATGGAACTTTAGTGACGTTTGTTGAAACTCACCCAAAAATCCAACACAAGGATTATTTAATTCATAAGGACGTTGTATTGTATGTTTTTTCTAAGCTTTTCAATTTCTTGTACTGTTATCTCACGGACTATAATTTCTTCTTTCAAACGATCCGCGTTTGATGATTGAAGGCAAGTTACAAGGAATCCGGAAATCCCTACAACGGTAGCACTAATTGTCATAGGAACTGAAACAGGAGCTGTTGCAACAACCCCACATGCAGCCCCAACACCTCCCCAGAATCCTACCCCTGAAATAATTGACCCTGCGACCCAAGAACTTACCCCAATTGTATTCTTAATAAATATTCCCCTTGTTTCTTTATTAAGACTCTTGGGTAGTCCTACACATGTAATGCTAACCTCTGATTATAATCGCAGATGAAGTACTGGATCATACCGATATGGTTGGCCAATTTTTTTGAAAAAGACAGTGTTTTTCTAACCAGTCTTGAGCACCTTTGCCTTAAGGTGTTATTAATACCAAACGTAACAAATAAAGTCACAAATTGCCGGGATCTATCAGCGGGTGTATAGCCAAACAGTTGTGAGGAGAAAAAGGTAAAAAAAGTAGGATAAAAAAGTACTCCGAGTGTAAGATGTTTTTTGAAAAAACCCACACATACACCGGAGTATTATGAAACAACATATAACACAAGCAAAAAAGCAATTCAACGATATTTTGTCCTACGTTCAAGGGCAAGCACAAGGCCAACAACTTAATGAAGTAGAAAAGGGCATTTTTTACTCTCTATTGAAGTTAGGTA
>JBAUVX010000242.1:0-2735 GCA_049583465.1 Waddliaceae bacterium
TATAATGTCAAAAAAAAACCGTTTTCTCTGGCTTGCGAGGTCTATAAATAGCCTGGGACTTTTTAGGACAGCAGATAGAGGACATGTCGAGCAATGATAAAAATTTTAGAAGAAGAATAGGAAGTTAAATTTTTTAATTCAAATTGAATAGGATCGCCCTTAAAAGCGTGTTATCGAATTAAATGAGGTTCAGATTGCGGCAGATTTTTTCCTGGGAGGATTGCTTGGAAGATGAGGTAAACCGGCAGTCCCTTTGTCAAACGCTTCCAACAGACATCAGGGGCCGTCATGGCAAAAGGAGTGGAAGTGCAGCCCTGTATCGCTATTTCCCCTTAGCATCGCTCAACGAGGTGGGGACAAGTGCGTTGCCTTGCGGGACAACGGTTGAGACATTTCACCAAGAAAACCGGTACCGCTGCAACCTCTGGCCGCACACGTTTTCGGCGTCGACAACACATGATACAAAAAGAAGTGAAGAAGACGTCAGAGCGCGCATTCATGTCCTTTCAGAAATCCCGCACATTTGGGAGAAAAAAGTGTTGCAATGGCACGCATGGAATCTCAGCAATAAAACCGACGGCGCTCCTATCAACAATGACGAGTACCTTTTGTATCAAACACTAGTCGGCACTTGGCCCGCCCAACCCATGGCGCGCAAACAATTTGCCGTGTATATTGACAGAATCAAGAGTTACATGCAAAAAGCGATCAAAGAGGCAAAGTGGGAAACCAGCTGGCTCCTCTATCTGAAAGGGATCTAGAAAGTCATTACTCAACATCCACAAAGGATGATTTCGAAGTGCTTGAGGAGAACAATCAAGAGCCCCAAAAAAAAGCAGTTTCAAGATTTTTCAATAAACCTTTGCTTGACACAAGTGTTGTTTGTGATATTTCTAAAGTTGATGGGATGTTGATCTTTTTCACTACCGTGGACAAGGTTTCATATTCCTGACGAGTCTTTAAGGAAAACCAGAGAAGATCACTCATTGTACTCAAGGTCTCTTCAATTCTACTTTATGCTGGCTTTTGCACGGTAAACGCCCTCATAACCCGCCGGTCGCTGGTTCAAGTCCAGCTTGCCCCATTTATTTAAGTCACTGATTCCCTAGATGATAAGTGACAATAAACAAGCCGATTGGAAAGGATAATTGGTACGTTTATCGGTTAACGGTGTGAAAGCGGTGTGCTAAAAAACAATCTTAACCGATACGGAAACCATCCAACCTACAGTCAATAACATTGATTAAAGGAAAAGGATGGTTTTTATGACTATTTTCAAAAGACAACTTAAAAGCGGCTACAAATGGCGAGCCGTCGTTCGTATCAAAGGTTACCCTACAGTCTGTGAGACTTTCGATCGCAAACAAGAAGCAATTGATTGGAAAAGGGATACCCTCCAGAAAGTCAAGCTTGGAAAATTCAAGTTTGGTAGACAAGAACATAAAAAAACTTTTATTGAACTTGTCGAACGCTATATCAAAGAAGGCGTGATCGGTCATCATAAGGCTGCAAAAGACACGCTGAGACATCTTGAGTATTTCAAAGAACGGATTGGCAATTATGCTCTGGTGTTTATCACTCCAGATCTTCTGCTATCAGAAAGAAAGGTCCTTGAAGATACTCCGACATATCGAGGTGAGGAAAGAAATCCAGCTACCGTTAATCGCTACATGTCTTCAATAAGCGGCGCGATGCGTTATGCTTGCAAAAACCTCAGATGGATGGATGATAATCCTTGCGCTAACTTGATCAAACTAAAAGAACACCCTAAGAAAAAAACAGTTTTGACTCCCGAAGAAGAAATTCGAGTTTTGAAGTCCTGCAAAGAAAGTAAAGCTTCTTACCTGTATTGCATGGTGCTTCTTGATTTAACCACAGGGATGCGGAAAGGTGAAGTCCTAGCTCTTGAATGGACTGATATAGATTTCGATTATAATTTTGCGCTGATTAGGGACTCAAAAAATGGCAGGCCTCGTCGCGTATCATTAGTGGATTCAGTGATGACGGAGCTGAAAAAATTGTATGCTAATAGGAATCCTGAGAAACCACTGGTATTTGCATCTAAACGTACATTCAATGCTGTGTACCCTGAAAAGGCATTTGCAAAAGCTCTTGAACGAGCCGAAGTGTTTAATTTTCAATTTCACTCGATTCGTCACCACTTCGCTACATTTGGTGGACAAATAGGAGCATCAGATAATCAGCTGATGTCACAGTGCGGCTGGACTACATCTGCTATGCCTGCCCACTACTCTCTAAAAGAAGCCAGAGAAACAAGGTTTATTGGAGAAGCTCTTGAATCTCGCATACAAAAGGGGATGGGAAATGAATAGGTTAGATAAGCTATGTGACTTGTTAAGTAGCTTTCAGGAGGAGCTTCAAAAAACTCAATCTCGCCTTTCAGGAAGTGAAAAAGAGAAAGAAATCGCGATAGCAAAATGTTGGGTCTACTGCAGGCCCAACATGGAAGCTTTATCATTATTTGTGAGTTCAAATTCCGCTGAAGATGCAATTATTCTCGGCCAATTGGCCAAAATCTTTTTTGATCGGTGGCAGGAAGAATTAATGGAGAAAAACTCCCATCGTGCAGAGTATTTTTGTAATTCGAAAGAATTCCCGAAAAATTATCTAGATGAACCTAAGAAAGGAGAAAGTCTTTATCGGTATCTTTTACGATTGGTACAGATCATTTCAACTAGCAGTAAGTTGCGAGCATTAAAGGAAAAGTGTTTACG
>JBAUVX010000243.1:0-3587 GCA_049583465.1 Waddliaceae bacterium
TTAGAAATTCGCTTTACTGATTAGGCTTGAGAAAAAAAATCCTCAAAATGCAGCCTTGCCCTGCGGAGCAGGTGCGGAATGTGGGTTACATCATCGTTATGTCATGGCTTGATTCTATAAATGTATGATCGTTCGGAAAGGAATAGAGAGGTCTTAAAAATTGCAGGCGGAACTCCGCTTAGAGGCAAGATCAAGGCTTCGGGTGCAAAAAATTCCATCACTAAGCTTCTCGTTGCCTCCCTTCTTTCGGATAAACCATGCACATTTTATAACGTTCCACATATTGGAGATGTCGAAGTCACCGTCGCTCTTTGCGAAGAAATCGGAATGAAAGTGGACTGGGATCAAGAAAACGGTGTCATCCACGCCAGGACTCAAGAGCTGCGCACCTCTTATATCCCGCAGAAATTTTCAGGTTCTAATCGCATTCCCATTTTGATGATCGGCGCTCTTTTGGGTCGAACGGATCACGAAATTATTGTTCCCACTGTTGGAGGCTGCCGGCTTGGAAAGAGACCAGTCGACTTTCATATCCATTCTTTAGAAAAACTTGGAGCCACGATTGAATACCGAAAAATGAAAAGAGACGGAGCCTATTTTGCCCATGCTCAAGATGGATTAAAGGGAACGTTGATTGTTCTTCCCTACCCTTCCGTCGGAGCGACGGAAAATACCATTTTAGCTGCCATCACAGCAAGGGGAACGACAGTCATCAAAAACGCTGCTATTGAACCTGAAGTTGTCGAGCTGATTCTTTTTTTGCAGAAACTTGGCGCGCACATCACTCTCGATGTCGATCGAACTATCCATGTACAGGGAACACGACGATTTTACGAAGTTGAACACACAGTAATCCCCGATCGCATTGAAGTCGCTTCATGGGGTATGGCCGCCATTGCGTCAAAGGGAAGGGTATTTGTTGAAGGAGCCCGCCATCACGACATCATTACTCTATTGAATAAAATTAGGGAAGTCGGCGGCGGTTTTGACATCAAAAATGATGGAATAGAATTTTATTATGATGGCCCTTTGCAAGGGGGAGTCCATATTGAAACAGATGTCCACCCCGGTTTTATGACCGATTGGCAGCAGCCTTTTGTGGTGCTTTTGACGCAAGCCACCGGGACCTCCGTTATCCATGAGACCGTTTATGAAAATCGATTTGGCTATGCGGAAATGCTATCTGAAATGGGAGCGGATCTCACCCTATTCCGACAATGCCTGGGAGGAAAGAAATGCCGCTTTTCCTCCCACTCCTATGCGCACAGTTTAATTGTGAATGGTCCCACTGCTCTGGCGAGCAAAGAAATCGTGATTCCCGATCTTCGAGCCGGTTTTGCTTATATCATGGCCGCTCTGCTCGCACCGGATACGAGCCACGTTTATGGATTACCCTTTCTCGATCGAGGATATGAACATTTGGATCAAAAGCTGCTCTGCTTGGGCGTCGATGCGAGCCGCACGCTCCTTTCCGACGCCAAAAGAGAACCAGCTGTCCCCGCGCTCCAGGAAAAGCTCGCGATCTGACACTGTGTTTTCCCGATTCCAAAAGGAAAAATTGGTCGCAACCCGCGGGTATCAATAAAAAATTGATAGGGACCGGCACTCGGGTTTGTTAGCAATCAAGATCAAGAACCATCCCTGAGCTGTTTATCAAGCTCCTCAATTGACATTAACTGCTCGCACTCGCCGCTCCACTCTTCAATCGGCGACATAACCTCCATACTGCTCAGCGTCTCTCCCGGCAAATCCCGTAAAAAATCAGCGTCAGCAGCGATACGGATCGAAAGGGGTTCCCGCATCCTTTTATCCTGATCTAATGCCCCTTCTTTGATCATTTGAGCAGGCGGGATCGATTGAGTTGAAGCGGAATGTGTTCCGGCAAGTCGAGGAGAGGCAATTCTCCGATCTATTGGAACGACGGAACTCGAATACGCCGACACCGGAGGCATGAACGAACCGGCCTGTTCGTTTGGTTCATCTACCATCCGCTCCTCGTCGCCAACGTTTCTAGATGATTTCTTTGACGAAGATGTCCTCATCGTCTCAGCAGAAATGTTGGGGAACTTTTGTTTTAAGAGGAGGGCATCTTGGGAAAATGCCTCTTCTCCGGTTGCAACCGCAAGATTATGTGCAGTCACATACAAGAGGTCGATCATAGTTTGCTGGATGCTCTTAATCTCCTCAAGGATGGGAATGTCAAAAACATTCAATTTCTTGATTTCTTCATAAGAACATCGGGCTGCGAGCATATTCGGAACTTTGTAATTTTCGAGAAGATTGCTATTTTTCATGATGATTCGTGCGATAATAAGGGCAAGATGCTGCCGCAATGGAAGGGGAAGATGATGATCGCCAAGATAGGGTTCCATCCGTTTCTTGATGGCGTAATAATCATTTGCTTTTTCACGCTCATTGATTAATCCGGTACAAGCAGAAAGCTCAACAAACTCATCGATTAAAACTATCGCCTCGTTTTCATTCAATAGTTTGTCGGCTTGATGCCATTTTTTTTGAGCCCTACAGGCAGAATCCCTTGGCGGAGGCCTATCTCTGGATTGATCATAAGACGATGGATTATAAAGATAGTTTGATGAATTAATTTGCATTATAAAACCTTTCTATTATTTGTTCGAATATTAAATAAGCGATTTTAACATAATTTACATTTTTATTCAATAGAAATAATTGATTAATTACCCCCTCCCCTTCGTAGATAGGGGTCGAGTAATGGAGCGGTTGTCTCTGTGTACACCGTTTCCGGGGAGTTATACATCAAAGCGAAGGCTGACAAGCCTTAATTGCGAGGCTTCGGCCGGGAGAGGTGAAGTAGACAGTGGGCTGCAATCCTCGCGGACTTAACACCGTCTTCTCCATATTATAAAAAAATTCAACCTATTGGGAAAAACCTAGTATTTATTCATTTATTTTTTCGATATCGACGTTAACAACGTGGTTACAAGCATCAGATGTAAGAATCTGGGGTCATGACATGGAGTGAATATTAGGTACATCAATATCCATGGTTTATCCGAAATCTTAATATTTAATAACAGAATTTTTGTAAATTTAAAAATTATTTTTATAATAAAAAATATTCTTGGTATAATAAAACTAAGGGTTCGTTTTTTATTGTTTTAGAAATAAATGTGAAGAGTTGAGTATTTGGAGAAATAGGTCGATGATATGCCCGTCAAAATTCAAACCTCTTTTTTTGGGCGTTGGGATTGGAGTGGTCGTCGAAAAAGGGAAAATTATATTTGATGGAGAAGGTGAACCAAGAATTTTATTCATATTGAGATCTGGCGATCGTAAATTTATTGCGCTTACTAAATCAAACAAGGAAACTACAGAACAAAAAGTGAAAGATCTTAGTAGTCTATTAGCGCACGAGGATCTTCTTATACAGCATTTAATTTTACTAGTAACATCGAACAAAGAAATAAGAAGGTTTTTTATTCACAATAGTTAGATTTTATTTATAAAGGAGATTTTTAATATGTCGGTTTCAGTAAATGATCATTTTAGTAGTAATGAAATTAACTTTACTGAACCTCCAAAAGTCGATTTCAAAGAAAATAAGATTT
>JBAUVX010000244.1:0-10801 GCA_049583465.1 Waddliaceae bacterium
AGTGGTGAAACTAGTACCTGCGCATTATCAACCGAAATCGCAAAATCGCAATTCGCCCATGGCGTGAGTTCTTTCTTATCTAGAAGATTTTCAGTCAAAACAACTTCAGGCAACGACCCATAAGACAGCCATTCTTTGAGCCTGTGAGCCTAAAGCTTGAAGCTTGAAGCTATAGAAAATGCTGCATAATAGCAGGAGAAGGTCACGTGCCTAAAGTTTTTGCACAATTTTCCGGACACAACCGTTGCGTTAAAAATTTTTAGATGGTAAACTATTAATTTGTCAACAATGAAGGAGAGAATAAAATGACAGCAAATACTACTCTATCCAACCCTGTAGTAGAGCCAAGTAGAGGAGATGTTTCAACTCCATTAATAGATTCATCCCAATCATCTTCTTCCCAGTGGCATGGACGCTCCGTTAATAGAGCGGATAGGAACTGCTCAAGGGACTGTTGCACATCAGTTATACTAATCTTTGGAATAACACTTCTTGTGGCGGGAGCAATAACACTATCTAATTGTGATTATGAAGCGCCCAAATCCGAGAGAGAAGGGTTGTGTCAACTGAGTAAAACTTCTAGCATTTTCTATACTGTTATGGGTTCTGTGTGGACTGTATGGGGATTGGGTAGGTTTTCCAATTGCTAAAACAATCCCGTTTAGCACGAAATAATGCCTGATAGTTCCAGGCTAAGGGCAGGGAGTGTCTTTCGAGAGGGGACACATGTCCCCATTTTTTTAACGAATGTAAACCATGTGACTTGGTTGGTGTAAACCATCTGGGTTGATCGGACCAAATAAATCGGGCACGGGCACGATTTTCCAACTATCAAATCTTTTTAATTAAATTGCCCTGTAAAGCCGGTAAGACAAATTTTTCTAGGGCACAACGATGTCAAGTAAAACTTATGGGTAAAAGTATGGTCCCGGAGGCACTAAGATCGCAGAGAGAATAAAATATTTTTTTTAATATCATGCGTCCTGCATTTGTTGGTCCAATACTCGCGTTAAATACAGCATATGTGTAAAATTGCTTTACTGAGAGGCAAACTCAGAAAAAGGCGCAGTTGGGCAGATTCTTTGAATTGCTGCCTCGTTGTTGCCGTGCTTTGAACCATGCTCATATAAGGAAGCCTTGATGCCATTGCCTATGCATAAAGAAGAAGCGGAAGAAAAAGCTCGACCGTCTTCCATCCGTCATGTCATTGCTGTCGCTGCGGGAAAGGGAGGGGTGGGTAAATCCGCCGTTGCTGTCAATCTTGCTGAAGCGCTTAGGGATTTGGGGTATCGGGTAGGCATTATGGACGCCGATATCTACGGCCCTTCCATAAGGAAGATGCTGCCCGAAGATCGTAAACCGGGTAAGAAAGGAGAAAAGCTGATCCCCGCCTTATGCAGAGGCGTGCAGATGATTTCAATGGCCTATTTTCGCCGAGAGGATGAGGCTGCTGTCGTCCGTGCACCGATAGCCAATGGGATTATCTCTCAGTTCATCCACAATGTTGCATGGGGCGAGTTGGATTATTTATTGATCGATTTTCCACCCGGAACAGGGGATGTGCAGCTCACACTGAGCCAGCAGGCCAATGTCTCGGGAGCAATCATGGTGAGCACCCCCCAAGCACTTGCCGTCATGGATGTCAGAAAAGCCATGCATCTCTTCGAACAGGTTAAAGTTCCCATTGTAGGCATTGTCGAAAACATGAGCGGTTACTGCCAACCGGAGTCAAAGGAAATTGTCTATCTTTTTGGGAAAGGGGGAGGAGAGGCGTTAGCGCGGGAAAAAGAGGTCCCTTTCCTTGGCAGAATCCCTATTGACCCCGAAGTAAGCAAGAGAGCGGATGACGGCCGGTCCCTTTTTGATGCGGATTGTCGGAATGATCGATCGCCTGCTGCACAAGCATTCATTGATGTGGCAAAAAAGGTCGTCGTTTATGTTGATGAATTGACAGGGGAATCTCAACGAGATGCGCACTCTTTTGAGTTGATTTGGAAGGAAGAAGCAAGGCACCCCTCAACCTTTTCGCATGAAAAGAGAGCTCTCTCCCAAAAGAGAAAGCCGGCATCTTTATTTGTAGAACGAATCGAGCAAAAAGATCGGCATGCGTTTCGCATTTTATGGAATGACGGAAACATCTGCGATTATCGCTTAAGCGACTTGCAGAGACGCTGTCCATGTGCAAAATGTACAGACGAAGCGACGGGAAAACACATCGCCGACCCTTCCGGCGTTAAAGATGATGCGAGGGCAAAGCGCATTGTAAATGTTGGGCGCTATGCTTTGCGTATTGATTTTACGTCGGGATGTTCTTTAGGGATTTACAGTTTCGCTATGTTGCGAAAGCTGCAATGTTTACCGGTCGGTTAACCGATAAAGGATACGGATTGTGACAAAAAATTTCGCTATACTGCTGCTTGTTTTTTTTATCATCGGCTCCTGTTTGATCGGATGCAAAACAGAAGAACATCATCAGAGAGAGAAATCGTGGATGACGGCCAATGGAAAAATCAAAGTTCTGTGTACGATTTGCATGATTGAGCAACTTGTCAAGCAGGTCGGAGGACCCTATGTCGATACGAACACATTAGTCAAAGGAGAACTCGACCCCCATGCCTATCAGCTAGTCAAAGGAGATGATGAGAAACTCAACTTTGCAGATGTGATCTTCTACAATGGGGTAGGCCTTGAGCATGGACCGAGCTTATGCCACTATTTAGCCAACAATAAGAAAGCCTGCGGTCTCGGCAATAAAATCTATGAGCGCGACCCCTCCCTTCTCTTGAATTATCAAGGGAGCATAGATCCTCATATTTGGATGGATATGCAGCTTTGGAGCCTCACGGTTGATTATATCGTCGGAACATTGGCAGCACACGATCCCTCTCATGCCGGCTTCTACCGCGAGGAGGGGGGGGAACTCCAAAAACAGATGCGTCAAATCCATGAGCAACTCAAAGAAGAAATGGCAAAAATTCCCGAAAAGAAACGTTTTTTAATTACCAGCCACGATGCCTTTAACTATTTTACTCGATCTTATTTGGCTGCAGAAGGAGAGATTCAAACGGGTGAATGGCAGAAACGCTTTGCAGCTCCGGAAGGGCTGTCTCCGGAAAGTCAACTGAGTACTGCGGATATCAGGATGATCATCAATCACTTACGCGAACATGACATTCGTGTCATCTTTTCTGAGTCAAATGTGAGTCAAGCGTCGATAAGAAAATTAGTGGATGCAGGAAGAGACCGGGGAATTGCGTTAACGATAGCTCAGGATCCCTTGTATGCGGATGCCATGGGACCCCCGGGTTCGTCAGGGGATTCCTATATAAAGATGATTCAACACAATGTGCGAACGATCGCCAAATACCTGTCATTGAATGATGGTGATGTCGCCTGTGGTCATTGAGTGCTATGGAAGAAGAGATTGCTTTAGAGACTTCTCAGCTCACGGTAAATTATGGGCAGGTTCCGGCATTGTGGGATATTTTTCTAAAAATCCCGGCCAAGCAACTGGTAGGAATCATCGGTCCAAATGGAGCGGGTAAATCGACGTTGATTAAAGCCGCTTTAGGGCTTATTAAGACCCTTTCCGGCAAAGTAGAATTTTTTGGCCACCCCCTGGCAAAGATCCGCCAACGCATTGCTTATGTTCCCCAACGCGAGAGTGTCGACTGGGATTTTCCCATCAATGTACGCGACCTTGTCCTGATGGGGAGGTATGGACGGTTAGGGCTTTTTCGAAGACCCCGTCAAGCAGATAGGGCTGCTGTTCATGAGTATCTCAAACTCGTTGGAATGGAACGCTTTGCCGACAGACAGATCCGTCAGCTATCCGGAGGTCAGCAGCAACGGGTTTTTTTGGCCAGGGCGTTGATACAAGAGGCAGACATTTATTTGATGGACGAGCCTTTTGCAGGTATTGATTTGGGAACGCGATCGGCGATCATGGATCTTCTCCAACAGTTGAAAATGCAGGGGAAAACTGTCTTTGTCGTCCACCATGAGCTAGATCAGATGAAGTCCCATTTTGATTGGGTTGTGATGTTAAATATTCGTTTGGTTGCAAGCGGACCTGTTGAACAAGCATTGACACCGGAAACGTTGGAAGCGGCGTATGGAAAAAGCTCTGCTCTTTTTGATGAAGCACTAAAACTTTCACAGCACAAGACAACGGGATATCCATAAATGAACCTATCCGCAAATTCATATTCGCCATCTTTCTTCATTGATTGGATCTTTTTTTGCTCTTCTTCCTGCCAAACTTGTCCAAGCTTGCACAATTTACGGATAGGTTCATGAGCTCCCCCTTCCTCTATTTTACCGATTCTATTCTCCGCGCCCCTACAATCGGGTGTATGTTCATGTGCTTGTCGTCGGCTTTAGTCGGGGTGATTGCCTTTTTAAAAAAGGAGTCGCTTCTAGGTGAATCGATATCCCATGCATCCTATCCCGGGGTGATTGCAGGGGTGATGGTTGCGGGAAGTTGGTTGTATGGAAATCAACTGGAGCAGTGGGCCCCTCTTTTTACTCTCAGCGGGGCATTGATCACAGCTTTGATCGGGCTCGTGCTTATTCACCAGCTTGTCGACAAATTGAACATCCATGCAGATTCTGCCTTATGCTTGATTCTTTCCACATTTTTTGGCGTCGGTTTGACCTTGGCAAGTGTTGTTCAATTCACCCATTCTGCCTTGTATCGACAGAGCCTTAGCTATCTGTATGGGCAGGCAGCAACAATGACAGATATTCACATTCTGATCTATGGGATCTTATCGCTTGCAATCATTTTTATCGTGATTCTCTTTTACAAAGAACTGCAAGTCTTAACGTTTGATCGGAATTTTGCGAAAAGCATCGGCATTCCCGTTCATTGGATGGATGGAGGGATCTGGGTTCTCATTGCGTTAGCTGTGGTGCTGGGCATTCGTTCTGTTGGAGTCGTGCTGATGTCTGCAATGTTGATTGCTCCGGCAGCTGCCGCTCGTCAATGGACCCATCGCTTGTCGGTATTGATGATATTGGCCGCCATGTTTGGCCTCATCAGCGGATTCTTGGGAAATTATTTGTCTGTGGAATTAACCGATTATTTTGCTGCCAGGTATCCCGCCTCCCGCCTTGTCTTCCCTACGGGACCCATGATCGTGATCGTGGCAACAGTAATTTGTTTGCTCTCTCTCGTTTTTGCTCCCGAACGGGGGCTTCTTGTTCGCGCGGTGCGGATCTTTTTCTTCCGTTATCGTTGTTTTCATGAAAACATCCTCAAAACCATGTGGCGGATAGGACCGGAACAATCCTTCTCCCTATCTCAGATAAGAAGGGAACAGCATGTTTCCTTTTTTTACTTGAAATGGCTGATGAGCCGTTTAGTCAGCCAGAGGTGGGTGAAAAAGAAAGAGGGCCGCTATCAACTCACCCCGGATGGAGTGAGTCGAGCAGCTCGCATTGTCCATTTACATCGGCTGTGGGAAGCCTATCTTGCCCACTATCTTGGATTGGGGGAAGAAGGGGCCCATCGTAGTGCCGAGGAAATGGAACATCTTCTCACACCTGAATTAGAGAAGGAATTGACCCGGCTATGTAAAAACCTAAGACAACAATCAAATGGAATCTCTTAATCCCTATACAGGTCAGACATTCTTTGGTTTTTTTCTCCAACTCATCATCAGGTTGTGGGCATTTTTGCGCGGTGAATTGGGTGTCGAAGCATTGGCTACGGATGAGATACAAATTCTCGTTTTAATGGGAGTTGCATCATCTACGGCGTTGCTCGGTTCATTTTTAGTCCTAAAGAAGATGACAATGCTCGCTAATGCTTTGTCGCATACGATCTTGGTGGGGATCGTTGTCGCTTATGTCTTTGCGATCGGGAAAGCTAGCAATGAGCCTATTAACATCAAGACCTTGGTGTTTGCTTCTGTCGTCATGGGTATCGTCACGACGTTTTTAACGGAGTTTTTGACAAAAACTGCGGGATTGCAAGAGGATGCAAGCATAGGGATTGTCTTCACGAGTTTATTTGCCTTGGGAGTGATTGCTGTCACACTTTTGACTCGAGATGCTCATATCGGAACAGAAGTTGTGATGGGAAATGTCGACGCACTTCAAATCGGAGATTGTCGGCTTGTTTTTGTCATTCTTGCCGGCAATTTACTCCTGCTTCTTCTCTTTTTTAAGGAATTTCAAGTGACCACTTTTGATGCAGGGCTTGCAAAGACGATGGGGATTTCTCCCACACTCTTTAATTATCTTCTCATGACGCAAGTGTCTGCAACGGCCATCGGTGCATTTCGCGCTGTAGGAGTATTGATGGTTCTTGCTTTTATCACCGCACCGGCATTAACAGCGAGGTTATTGACACATGATCTAAAAAAGATGCTAGCTTTGGCTGTTGGAGTTGGAGCCGCCGCTTCCCTCATAGGCGTTGCCCTGTCAAGACACCTGTTATCTGCCTACGGTTTGGCCCTTTCTACTAGCGGAATTGTCGTTTGCCTGCTTGGGTTATGCTTTATCCTTGCCATCGTTCTCAAATTCCGGACGGCCCTAAACTTCGTTAAAACAACGTAAAATCGGCCGTAAATCGTGGTTAGAAACCAACAACGCCCTGTGCCGATGAGAATTTGTATTTATTTAAAAAAAATGCTATAATCAATACATAGAGGGAGCAAAATTAATATTTTCTTTTTTTAATAAAATGAGGGTCGTGAGCTGTGGTTATTTATTGTTTAAGGTTTTTTTTATGTCTTCTTCTTTTACTTTCTCCCCCCATTGCTATTGCGGAAGAATTATTGGATGACAAGGATGTAAACCAAGTCATGAATGAAATTTTGGAGCAGCATGTCGACAAAAATGAAATGACGGCAGAGATCATACAAAATTCATTCAAAGCCTACATCGATCAATTCGATCCGGAAAAAATTTATTTATTTAAAAGTGAAGTGGACGCCTTCTCAAACATGAGCGATAGAGAAGTAAACAGAATTTTGTATCAATATCAACAAAACAATTTCACTGGCTATAAAGAGCTAAATAATGTCATTCAAAATGCCATCCATCGAGCTCGTCTCAATCGCAGGGAACTCTTTGCTCGGTCCAATTATCTTTTCCAAAGCAGTTCGCTTAATCCTTCAATCTTGACGGAAAGAGTTGAGAAAGAAAGCGAAGAGGGATTTACGAATAGCGAGAATGAGTTGAAGAAACGGATAGAAGATCAAATCATTTTCTTTATCAGCCAGGAAAGGCAACGATATGGCAATAAATCCGTTTTAGGAAATAAAGAGGGAACACTAAGAGCGTTTGAAAACCGTGCGCGATTCAAGGAAAATCAGTATCTTTACCAAGATGAATCGGGTCAGCTGCTTCCAAGTAAGGAAAGAGAAAATCTTTTTGTCATCCATCTCTTGAAAGCGTTGACAAGGAGTCTCGACTCCCATACCACCTATTTAAAATCCAACGAAGTCTTAGATATGAAAATTCGTTTAGAAAAAGGCTTCCAGGGGATTGGTGTGGTGTTGGAAAGAAAACCGGAAGGGGTCGTGGTGACACGACTCGTTAAAGATAGCCCTGCTGAAAAAAGCGGGCTAGTGCAAGTCAATGATCAGATTCAACAGATCAATGGCAAAAGCGTTGAGGGAGATGCAATCGAACAGCTTGTTGAACGCTTGAGGGAGAGACCCGACAAAACTGTCGATTTGCTTCTCAAGCGCAAGATAAAATCAGGAAACCAAGACTCAGAGAAAATCTTCACAGTCAAACTAAAAAGAGAACTGATCGAAGTGGATGAAGGACGAGTGGATGCAGCCTCTGAGCCTTTTGAAGGAGGTGTGATTGGAAAAATCACTCTCCAATCTTTTTATCAGGGAGAGAATGGACTGACTAGTGAAAAAGATATACGACAAGCGATTAAAGATTTGCAGAAACAGGGGGAATTGCAGGGGTTGATTCTCGATCTTCGTGAAAACACCGGAGGATTTCTCAAACAGGCAGTGAGAGTTGCCGGTTTATTTGTCACAAACGGCGTGATCGTCGTTTCCAAATTTTCCGACGATAAAAAGCAGCTTTATCGAGATTTGGACGGAAAAACCGCTTTTGAGGGTCCTTTAATTATTTTGACCTCTAAAGCAACAGCATCGGCTGCTGAAATCGTTGCTCAGGTGTTGCAAGATTATGGTATTGCAGTTGTGGTTGGCGATGAACGCACTTATGGAAAAGGTACGATTCAAAGTCAAACAGTGACAGATGGAAAAAGTACGTCGCATTTTAAAGTAACGGTAGGAAAATATTACACGGTTTCGGGAAAAACTCCGCAAAAAGAGGGAGTCAAAGCTGACGTTGTCGTGCCGAGTTATTTTAGCAAAGAATTGATAGGAGAAGAATATTTAGATTATGCGTTAGAGGCGGACACAGTTGCCCCCGCTTTCAACGACTCCCTTACAGACATTCCGCCGGGCCTAAGGCCTTGGTTCGTCCGCTATTATATGCCCTCTTTGCAGCAAAGAGAAACCCAATGGAAAGAGGCCTTGCCGGAGCTTCGAGAAAAAAGTGAGAAAAGACTTCTTGTGAATGAAGACTATCTACGCTTTCAAAATGGAGAGTTAAATTGGCTGACGGCAAAAAAATCCGATGATGGGAAAGACCACGATTTTCAAATGCAAGAAGCTGTGAATATTTTAAAGGATATGATCCGGATCGAAAAGAAAGTCCATCGTGACAATCTGGAAAGAAATTAGGACTTGTTCAAAAATGTGCCTTTGCTCTATCTTACCTTCAGGCTATCGGCCAGATAGCTCAGTAGGTAGAGCAGAGGACTGAAAATCCTTGTGTCGCCAGTTCGATTCTGGCTCTGGCCACCATTTTCTAAAGCCTATTACGCATAGATGTCAGCAACGAGAGAAATTGTATAACCACGCTGAAGTACTCAATATCCCCGTTTTTCTTGACAGTACCCGCTTTTTCTGATAAAATTTTTCCTTAAGCTATCTACAAAATATTATTCATAAAAAATGAGTGCTTCAAGAATTCTACCCCCTTAAAACCTATCTCTTAGCGAAATTTTTTTGTGGGTAAATTTTTTAAATTAAAGCACTTATGAGAGAAAAATCATCTTCTTTATCAAAACAAATTTCTAAACGTCGTACTTTTGCTATCATTAGTCACCCTGATGCAGGCAAAACCACTTTGACTGAAAAGCTCCTTCTTTATTCGGGGAAAATAGGTACGGCGGGAATGGTTCGCGGCCGCAAAGGCAGAAAGCTGGCTACCTCTGATTGGATGTCTCTTGAGCAAGAAAGAGGGATTTCCATTACAGCATCAGCAATGCAGTTCAATTACAAGGATGTTGTCATCAATATTCTAGACACTCCCGGACACGAGGATTTTTCAGAAGATACTTATCGAACCCTCACGGCTGCCGATTGCGCAATCATGGTAATCGATGCAGCAAAAGGGGTTGAAAAACAGACTCGTAAGTTATTTGAAGTTTGTAAATTAAGAAATATTCCTATTCTCACTTTCATTAATAAAATGGACATGCCGGGGCGAGATCCCCTCGATCTTATGGATGAAGTAGAAAAGGTATTAGGCATCCATTCTTTTGCTTACAACTGGCCTATAGGATCGGGAAAACAATTTAGTGGTGTGTACGATCGCATACTCAAGCAATGCCAGCTTTTTTCCCGCTCTCCTGCCGGAAGTTCTAGTCGAGCTTCTATGACAAATATAGCTCTAGAAAATCAAAAAATCGCAACTCTTATTGATAATACAGAATTCGAAAAACTGAACCAGGATTTGAGTCTTCTTGAAGAAGCAGGAAATAGCTTTAATCAAGAAGCTTTTCTTTCCGGAGAAGTAACTCCCGTATTTTTCGCGTCTGCTTTATCGAACTATGGTATCGAGCCTTTTTTTGATGCTTTTATCCATTTAGCTCCTTCTCCTTATGGAAGATTAGCAAATAGCCATACCGGTGAAGAAATTTTTATCGATCCTGTTAAAACCCCTTTCAGCGCTTACGTTTTCAAAATTCAATCAAATATGGATCGTAATCACAGAGACAGTATGGCCTTTTTGTGTATTTGTTCCGGGGAATTCGAAAAGGATATGACAGTTATGCATCATAGGCTTAAACGATCGATTCGACTTGCAAGACCACAAAGCATGTTTGCCGGCGAGAGAATTACCCTAAGCGATGCTGTTGCAGGGGATATCATTGGCGTGATTAACCCCGGAGTCTTTTTTATAGGTGACACTGTTTCGATAACGGGTAGGTTTGATTTTAAACCTCTCCCGCAGTTTCAACCGGAAATTTTTGCAAAAATTACCCCTAAAGATGTGAATAAAAGAAAGTCTTTTGATAAGGGAGTGAAACAACTGGCTGCAGAAGGAACGATGCAAATTCTTTATACGCAAGATGATTTTGACTCCCTGATCTACGGTGCTGTAGGGAAGCTCCAATTTGAAGTGATTCAATATCGACTTAAAGATGAGTACCAAACAGAGACAACACTGTCCTTTCTGCCTTATCAATGCAGTGCCTGGATTATTGGGGATATTTCTACTTACAAAAAACCGTTTCATTCGATTCTTGTTCGAGACAAAGCGGATAAATACATGGGACTTTTTGGTTCTACATGGGAAAAAAACCATGCGATAAACGAAAACCCATCTCTCGAATTTAAGGACATAAAATAACGCCATGGGCGAATTGCGATTTTGCGATTTCGGTTGATAATGCGCAGGTACTAGTTTCACCACTCATTTAAAGCATGGTTGTTAGTGTAAAACACAGAGACACAGAGAGCACAGAGAG
>JBAUVX010000245.1:0-4579 GCA_049583465.1 Waddliaceae bacterium
CAATAGATTTTTGATTCTAAGTGGGTTGCAAAATCGAAGCTTGGTCTGTAGTCACCAATCGAGATTTTGTAATCCACTTAGAATTAAAAAGATGAAGAAATCGCCCGCGCAACATGCGGAATGTGGGTTTCAAGGACCTTGTCGGCAGTTAACGTGTTTTTGGAGGGCGTTGCGCAAGTAGATACTCTAATTTGACTTTTTCAAATTTTCCTCACTTAACCTTTGCATCCAGCCCCTCTTCAAATATTGATCCTTCAGCAATCGCCGTAAAGGATTGGTCATTTCCCATTTCTTGCTCGAAGAGGTATTCAAAACGTTTTTGCATCTCCGAATGTCCGAGATGCCTGGAAAGGCGTTCTTCAAACTCGAAAAGTGCCATATTTTGATGTTGAATTCTCTGAATAGACAAGATGACACCGACAGCTTTGAGTGCTTGAGAACCTATAGCGCTTAAATCTTTTTTCCACTCTAAAGCGAAGCCATCCATCACACTCCACCCCTCGATTTCTGAAGCGTTTTGAAATTCAGTAAGAAAAGTGTAAAGTTCTTCTTGATGGGCTTGATGTTCAAATTGATAGGTTTCAAGGGCTTCTTTAAGCTTGTCTACGTTTACCTCTGAGATAAGCTGGGGTATCAATGTTAAGAGTTGATTCTCATCCCTAACGTGTGCTTTAACGATTCTTCCAAGGAGTACTTCGACTTCCCTTTTAAGTTCTGACGTCTCTGTCTCTTCCATGATATCGGAAGCGATTGCCATGGGCTGTTTTTCATCTTTAGCAATCTTTTTTCTTAAGCTGAGCAACATATCTATTATTTCTTCGTGCTTCATTCTATTTGCGTGTGTTAGTAGAGTACCGAATGCTGTTTTTTCGAAGTGTTTCATCATGTTTAAGGTGAGCAGCAGTGCTAGATCTCGAATTTCTTTTGATCCTTCGAATCTCATCGAGGCTAACCCATGGTCTCTGATTTTACTCATGATCGGACTCCTTGCCTGATCAATGTCTACAGAATATTTTGCGAAAAATTCTCTGAGTTTCTCTTTTTGGTGCTGAACTTGTCTGTAGTAGGTGTCGAGCATTTGAACGAGTTTTGGATTGGTAGCGGAGCTTGACATGCGCTTTAAGACTTGGTGCATGTAGTCAGCTGCGTTGTAAAGGTCTTTTAGTTCATGGAGACACAAATCATAGAGTGTTTTCATGAGGTTCTCTCTAAAAATGTTCAGGATTTTTTAAATCTTCAATATAAAAGCCGGGAAATGAGCATGATAAGCGCCATTGCTCCCATGCCGAGATCTTCGGTCAAGGTGACGGTTGATAAAGGGACTTTTAAGATGGTTCCCATGCAGGGGCAGTAAATATCCAATCCTTTTTGAAGCGCAATTACTACGCCTATCGATCCAATTAACATGAGTACAATTGTAACTAAGTAAATAATGATGGGAACGAAGAATGCAAGGTAGGCAAGCCCCAAAATTAACTCAATACAGGGGTAAGTCAAAGCATAGATCCTAGACCGTTTGGCAATGAGATCATACATTTGGAAGCCGTCGGCAAAATCGGAAATGTTGAAAAGTTTTAAAAGAGAAAACTGACAGAATAAAAATCCCATAACGTAGTGCATCCATTGAAGCGTCTCGCCGTTGACGCCATAACACACTGCTGATCCCGCTAATACCGCGACAAGTATAAACGAGGCTAGGGGCCAATAATCTGTAAAGTTGCTATTTTTGCTCATGTTCTTACGTCTTTGGATAAATCATGGTCTTGATCTCGACTTTGCAGAATTTTTGAACTCACCTGCAGAGAGAGACTTCATCCGGCTAAATGAATTTCTCAGAAGGGTAGTAAATACCCTTCCTTCAAAATTCATTACGCCGGATTTTGCCTCTCCCGGCATCTTCGTCCAAAAATTTTGCAAAGTCGAGCTTGATAGAGAAAGGTTTCATCTATATACATTTAAATGTGTATAAACGCAGAGTATTTCCTTGTTTTTGAGAAGTCAACACATTTTTTTTAACGTGAGCAACTCTATTGAATTAAACTCTTTGATTGTTTAGAAAGAAGTATAGGCCCAAAAAAAAATGAGGAGGGATGAATGGCCAGTAATCAGAATCACCAACAATTTTATCACATGTTCATAAAAGGTCTTCAGGACATTTTTAGTGCTGAAGATCAATATATTGAGGCAATGCCGAAATTTTTAAACGCGATCTCTACAGATGAACTGCGTGAAAAGCTAAAGGCCCATTTTGAGGAGACAAAAAGGCAAAAAGATCGTCTTCAAAAGATTTTTAGCGAGCTGAACGAAACTCCAACAGGTACCTTTTGCAAAGGAATGCAAGCACTTTTGGATGAGTGCAACAAGATCATCAGTGAAAATTTTCCGGGAATTATACAAGATGCTGCACTCATCAGTGCCTTGCAAAAGTGCGAACACTACGAAATAGCCACCTATGGAGCACTTCGAACCTTCGCCAAACACCTGGAACTGTCTAATGTGAAAAAGATTTTGCAAGAGATCCTCGATGAGGAATGGAATGCTGATAAGAATTTAACTTCCATAGCTGAAGGAGGATGGTTTACAGCAGGAATTAACTTAAAAGCAGCACAATAAGAGATCCAAAGAGGAACCATGGCAACAGTTGCAGTCATTATCGATGAAGATTGAAGACTCTGAATATAAGGGCCGGCAGAGGCCTTAAAAAGAGCCGGGCACGAGATAGTCAGGGCAAAGCCGTTAAAGGAAAAAAGGAAGGGACAACTGTCGAGATTGAAAATGCCGGTGCAGAGTTTTTCGATCGTGAAGTTGTTATCGACGGCAATCTCGTCACCAGCCGCTATCCGGAGGATTTACCTGCCTTTTGCAAAGCTTGTCTAGAAAAACTCAATGTCTAATGCAAAGTATGATGCAGTAGTAGTCGGAGCGGGACCCAATGGCCTGGCAGCAGCCATAGCGCTCGCATTACAGAGCCTATCTGTCCTGCTTGTTGAAGAAAAGGCAACGATTGGCGGCGGCTGCCGATCGGAGGAACTGACTCTCCCGGGATATATTCATGATGTTTGCTCTTCCATTCACCCTCTAGCTATTGGTTCCCCGTTTTTCAGAAAACTCCCTCTTTCAACAGAGGAGTTAGAGTGGATTCACCCTTCCGTTCCCTTAGCGCATCCCTTTGATGATGGAACATGTGCTCTATTACAGCGTTCCGTTGAAAAAACCTGTGAATCGTTAGGCGAAGATTGTTCTTCTTATCATCAGCTTCTCTCCCCATTTGTCGACAATTGGTGGAAATTAGAGAACACCTTTCTTGGCCCCCTAACCTTTCCCAGCCACCCCCTTCTTGCCCTTCAATTCGGACTAAAAGGAATACGATCTGCAGAGTCCTTGGCAAAGGGGTGCTTCAAAAACCCAAAAACGCAAGGCCTTTTTGCCGGGTTAGCCGCGCATTCAATTCTTCCCCTTGACCAATCCATGACTGCAGCCGTCGGGCTGTTACTTAGTATTGCGGGTCATGTGTTTGGATGGCCCATGCCAAGAGGAGGAGCTCAATCCATTGCCGCCGCTTTAGGCTCTTATTTTCAATCGCTAGGGGGAAAAATCCAAACAGAGTTTGAGGTAACGACAATTAAAGATCTACCCTCTTCACGGGTCATTCTTTTTGATCTGACACCTCGTCAAATTCTGAAAATTGCGGGTGATGAGCTGACCCCATTTTACACCAGGCAATTAGAAAAATATCGGTATGGACCGGGAGTGTTTAAAATGGATTGGGCACTGAGTCGTCCAATTCCTTGGAAAGCTAAAGCCTGCCATCGAGCCGGGACTGTTCATTTAGGGGGAAGTTTTGACCAAATCGCAGCAAGCGAGAAAGCCGTATGGGAGGGAAAGCACCCGGAAACACCCTATGTCCTGGCCGCGCAACACAGCCTTTTTGATCACAGCCGTGCACCGGATGGGAAACATACAGCGTGGGCATATTGCCACGTCCCTCATGGCTCCAAGAAAGATATGTCTCTGGCAATTGAAAATCAAATCGAGCGATTTGCTCCCGGTTTTAGAGACTGTATTTTGGGGAAAAGCACAAAAAATACGGATGAAATGAGGCAATTCAACTCCAATTACATTGGAGGCGATATCATCGGAGGGGTGCAAGATTTGCGGCAACTGTTCACACGTCCAACCAAGCGATTAGTCCCTTACGCCACCTCAAATCCTCAGATCTTCATCTGCTCTTCTTCGACTCCACCTGGAGGGGGTGTTCATGGCATGTGCGGCTATCATGCAGCCAAGGTTGTTTTGAAGCGGGTGTTTGGAATCAGATAAACTCTCTCCATGAAAAAACCTATCCGTAAATTGCTATTCGTTCAAATTTTTTCATTTTTTTGAGATTTTTTAGCTCTTCTTCGAAGGCAAACTTGGACAAGTTTAGCAAGAAGAAGAGCTAAAAAAGATCCAATAAACGCCATGGGCGAATTGCGATTTTGCGATTTCGGTTGATAATGCGCAGGTACTAGTTTCACCACTCATTTAAAGCATGGTTGTTAGTGTAAAACACAGAGACACAGAGAGCACAGAGAGAAAG
>JBAUVX010000246.1:0-8866 GCA_049583465.1 Waddliaceae bacterium
CGATGAGGAGGGTGGGGTAATATCCACCCTTACTCTACTGTTTTACACTAACAACCATGCTTTAAATGAGTGGTGAAACTAGTACCTGCGCATTATCAACCGAAATCGCAATTCGCCCATGGCGTTAATAGAGAACGTGAGGATTCCAGGTCGACCTAGAAGGCAATATCATAACCTGCAAAAGAGGTTAATGGGGAGGGAAAAGCGAATGGTGGGCTAGGGTGTTGACCGAAGAAGTGAACAAGGCCGATAATTGTGAACGAAGTTCATGGGAGTTTGCGTTTGATTTTTTTTTGGAGGACTTACGCAACAAGGCTGTCTCATGACAGAAGTGAACAGGGGCCGATGGCCTGAATAAAAAATGTCAATAACCCCTCCGTTAATGTCATGAGCCCTGGTGTGCCCCGGTTTGGGTATAGACAAAAGATTTGCCGTTGTGCTACAGTGGGCTCGCGAAACATGAAATGTTCGAAAAGAGGGCAGGGTAATGGCTCAAATTAGCACAAACGAATTAAAAGCAGGGCTCAAAGTTGAAGTTGACGATCAGCCCTACATCGTTGTCAGCAATGAATTTGTTAAGCCGGGCAAAGGCCAGGCCTTTAATCGAGTAAGGCTTAAGCACCTTCTTACAAGAAGAACTATTGATCGCACCTTTAAGTCGGGAGAAAAGTTAACGGTCGCAGATGTTTTTGAAACGGAGATGCAGATGCTTTATCGCGAATCCGACGGCATCGTTTTTATGGACGAGAAGACGTTTGAACAGGTCAATATCCCCCTCGATAAAATTGGAGATGCCCTCCAATGGATGTTAGAAGATCGCAACTATGAAGTGATTTTTTACAAAAATGAGGCAGTTTCTGTCGAACCGCCCACTTTTATGGAGATGAAAGTCGCCGCAACGGACCCCGGAGTAAGAGGCGACTCCGCCTCCGGCCGGGTGATGAAACCGGCAGAAACGGAAAGCGGGGCCCAAATCTCCGTTCCTATATTTGTTGATGAAGGGGAAAAGATCAAGATTGACACGAGAACAGGGGAATATGTCTCCCGCGTGACGGATTAACCGGATGCATCCCGAAAAGATTCGTATTCTTCACGATCGTGCAAACATGTTGGCGAAAGCACGGCAATACTTCTCGGGAAGAGGAATCATCGAAGTCGATTGCCCCGGCTTGACCCAAGAAGCCTCTGTAGACGCCCATATCGATCTCATCCGCGCTTATCGAAACTCCTCATCAAAAGCCTATTTTCTCCATTCTTCACCGGAGTATGGCATGAAAAAACTGCTTGCCAATGGAATGGGTGATATCTATCAACTCTCTCACGTTTTTAGAGATAATGAGCATGGCATGAAACATCTCTCGGAATTTATGATGGCAGAGTGGTATCGTTTACACATTCCGTTCCAAGAGATGATCGAGGAGACGGTGGGCTTTATTCAGCAGATAATCGGAAAAGTTCCTCATACAAAGATATCTTATCGAGAAATGTTTCTGCGCTATGCCGGATTTGATTACCTGCATGCGAGTGAAACCCGGCTTTTCGATTTTCTCCGTGCACATGGCGTGGATCCTCAGCATTGTTTTGAAGAAGGAGATAAAGATGCCCCTCTTGATAGCGTTCTAGTGGATAAAAATGATCTTCTTGACAGCATCCTCTCCCTCCTCATTGTCCCGCAGCTGCCGCAAGAGAGATTATGCGTAGTAGACTCTTTCCCCGCGACACAGGCGGCATTAGCACAAGTTTTTTATTGCGGCGAGGAAGAAGAGGTTGCCGAACGTTTCGAAATTTTTTATAAAGGAATGGAGCTTGCTAATGGTTATCATGAGCTAACAAACTCTGACGAACAGTTAGAACGTCTAATCAAGGCCAATGCAGAACGGGAACGTTTAGGTAAAGATTCATTGCCGATCGATCATTCATTCATTGAAGCCTTGAAAAAAGGCCTCCCCGATTGTTGCGGGGTGTCTGTAGGCTTCGATCGGTTGATGATGCTTCGCCATCATAAAGAGGACATTGCCGATGTCGTTCCATTCTCAGAACAATCATTTGCTTGTGATAGGGCTTTAAGCAGCATAGAGTAACGCGAGTTTTGGATCGGAGGCTGCAAGTACGAAACTCCCGTCAGAGTAACCAAAGCATTGATGATGCATCAGCTTCTCATGGGGTCCTCAGCCTCTATTTCTCAAGGACTTTTTCTGAAATTTCTAGGCGGCATCTATTTTTTTGCTTTTTTGTCATTAAATAGACAGGTGAAAGGACTGTATGGGTCCCAAGGAATCGCTTCTATCCGAACCTATTTGGATACCATTCACAGGCGGTATGGGAAAAAACTTTTTGTCAGGCTCCCCACGCTTTTTTGGTTCAATACTTCCGATCGTTGTTTAGTCCTCGTCACTTGGGTCGGGATGTTAGGAGCCGCTTTTGTCCTTGCCGGGATCATTCCGGCTCTTTTTCTTTTCGTTCTCTGGATGTGTTATCTTTCTTTTTGCCAAGCGGGGGGGGTGTTTCTTTCTTATCAGTGGGACGCTTTGCTGGTAGAAGCGGGTTTTCTTTCCATCTTTTTTGCTATTCAGTCTCCTCCTCCTCTGCCGTTCGTGTATTTACTGTGGTTTTTGCTCTTTCGCTTAATGTTTTCATCAGCCCTCGCAAAACTTCTCTGGGGAAGTCAAGAATGGAAGAATCTCACTGCCATGGTGCACCATTATGAAACCCAGCCTCTCCCGACAATTTTGGGTTATTATGCCCATCAGCAACCGCTTTTTTTTGCGAAGCTGTCCGTCATCGGTGTTTACTTTTTCGAGTTAGTGATGCCATGTTTGATTTTTACCCCCGTGCCGATACGTTGCGCCGCCTCCCTTTTATTGGTTTTTTTTCAGCTTCTGATCATGGCAACGGGAAACTATGCTTTTTTAAATCTCTTAACGATCGCTTTATGCCTCCCGTTAATTCCTAATCTCTATCTTTCTCATTTTGAAGGTCTTTCTTGGTTTATCCCTCTTGTTTCGGCAAACCTTGTTATCGGAGGGTTGTTGTCTGTTTTCGCCCTCATTTTTCTCCTGATGAATGCCCTGGAATTGATGGCAGTTTTTTTGCGACGTCGAACGATGTTCAACCGGCTGCGGCCCTTTTATCTCTACCATCTGATTAACCCTTACGGCTTATTTATCCACATGACGACTGTCCGCGATGAAATCATTGTCGAAGGCAGCGATGATGGAAGGGAATGGAAAGTCTACGAATTTAAGTGGAAGCCGGGAAATCCCTTCTGCGCCCCTCGTTTTGCCGCTCCTCATCAGCCTCGGCTTGACTGGCAGATGTGGTTTGCTGCTCTTGGCAGCTACACACACAACCCGTGGTTTTCGGCATTTTTATCGCGCCTCTTAGAAGGATCTGAAGATGTGCTGCGGCTGTTGAAGGACAATCCTTTTCCCCGCAAGCCTCCAAAGTATGTCCGTTCCAGACTTTATCGTTATCATTTCACCGATCGTAAAATAAAAAAGGAAACGGGAATGTGGTGGTCGCGGGTTCCTGTGGGGGAGTATAGCCCGACGTTCAGTCTTGTTTCAAACCCAGCGCTGGACGATCGGGAAGCGGCGCCCGACGGAAAAAGCTCTTGATGAAACCCTTAGCCCGGGAGCACTTTGACGCCGTTTGTATTCGTTATCATGAATCCGCTTAACCAAATCCTTGACGAGATTTAGGGGGTAGTGAAACCGCTCGGCGATTTCCTCAGGTGCTCGATGTTCTTCTACATAGGCCTGTAGGACTTGATCGATGATGTCGTAGCTCGGCAAAGCATCGGAGTCCAATTGCCCTTCACGCAGTTCTGCCGAGGGCGGCTTAGACAGAATCGTGCCGGGAATGATCTCCTTGCCGCGATTGATCCAGCGAGCTAAATCATACACTTGCTTTTTGTTCACATCGCTGATGACCCCTAATCCCCCGCACATATCTCCATATAAAGTGGAATACCCCATCGCAAGTTCGCTTTTGTTGCCGGTGCTTAGGACAAGGTATCCGAACTTATTTGAAAAAGCCATTAAAATCATTCCCCGGATTCGGGCTTGGATATTCTCTTCTGCGGCATCGGGCGGCCTTTGCTCAAAATGGGGGGCCAAAACATCCAGATAGGAGGTGAACGGCTTTTCTATAGAAATCACTTTGCTGTCGATTTCCAGATTCTTAACGAGTTGGGCGGCATCCTCTTGTCCGCTCTTTGAAGAATAACGAGAGGGCATGATCATTCCTAGGACGTTTTCCTTGCCCAATGCACTTGCCGCGATGCAGGCCGCAACGGCAGAATCGATCCCTCCGGATATTCCTAGGCAAGCTTTTGTGAAATGGAGTTTATGAAAGTAGTCGCGAACACCTAGAACTAAAGCACGAAAAAGATCTTCCGTATCATCAATAGACAAGGGGCAGGGAGGCGGGGGATTGTCTAAGTCAACGATCAGGTCATCTTCTTCAAATCCCTTTGCGTATTGCAATAGATCGCCATGCTTCCCAATAGACAAGCTGTATCCGTCAAAAATCAAGCTGTCATTCCCGCCGACTTGGTTACATAACATGACGGGACATTGCAAGGAACGAGCCGCCCCTGCACAGACAGAAAGGCGCTGGCGGCATTTTTGAGAGTTGAAAGGAGAGGCGGAGAGATTGACAAGAAAATGAGGAGATTCTTTTTTTAAATCGATAATCGGATCGCGGGAATAATCGGTATAGGGGACCATCTCTGTATGCTGCCAAATATCTTCGCAGATGGTGACCCCAACGTGTCTATTTTTTATTGTCCAAGCAACTGTGGAGTCGCCGGATTCAAAATAGCGTCTTTCGTCAAAAACATCGTAGGTGGGGAGCAGGGACTTGTCTTGAAAACCGATGCAGCGTTGGTGTTCGATAATGGCTGCGCTATTGCAGAGGGATTTTTCTCTTTCCTTTGGATTTCGCCTTGGAGTTCCTACAATGACGGCAATATCCTTCGATGCTAAGACAATGTTTTCAAGATGGTCTTCAATGGCTCGGATAAAATGAGGCAGATGGAGGAAATCTTCGGGGGGATACCCTGAGAGGGCAAGCTCGGGAAATACCACTAGCTCCACGCGTTGTTTCTGCGCATAAGCAATCCTTTTCAGGATCTTTTGTGTATTTCCGTCGATGTCTCCAACAGTGGGGTTAATTTGAGCAAGCAGGACGCGCATTGCTAACTACCGAAATCGTCGAGGACAATATTTTCTCTTGAAACTCCGTAATCATCGAGAAGTTTCATGACCGACACATTGTGCATCGGAGGTCCGCAAACGTAGTAGAGATTTTCCTCGGGATATTCCATGTCGTCAAGCTGCCCTTTTTGGAAGGCTTTGAAAAGAAAGGCAGTTTTTATCTGGTCATCCTTTGGCCATCCTGCTTCAATATCCTCGGGCAGGGGCTCTGAAAGGACTAAGTGGTAGACGAAATTTTTATGCTTCGCGTCAAGTTCCTTATATTCATCCTCGTAAATATTCTCCTTAAGAGAGCGTGCTCCGTACCACATGGTGATCATCCGCTGTGTTTTCTCTGTATTAAAGAGATGGAGGATGTGGCTCCGCCCAAACGATGAGCCTGCACCTCCAATGAGGAAAATCAACTCACGATCGTCTTCGATCATGTAGGATTCCCCAAAGGGGCCTGAAAATTTGACTTTGTCCCCGGGCTTTAGGGAAAACGCATAGGAAGAGCAAATGCCCCAAGGAATTTTCTTGCTCGCAACTCCCTGTTCAAATGGGGGAGAGGCAATTCTGATGTTGAATTTCAGCAATCTCCCCTCGGCAGGATAAGAAGCCATGGAATAGGCGCGAATGACCTCTCCTTCAGCCAGTCCGCTGAAGTCAATGCCCACATCAAACAGATCAAACTTTTCCCAATCTTCATAATACTGAGAATCCATGTTCTCTTTCCAGTCGCTGGTATTCGTCTTAAATGGGGGAACATGAAACTGCAAATACTCGCCGGATTTATAGGGAATATCTTGAGGAATCTCGACGATGAGCTCTTTGATGTAGGTGGCGACATTTTTGTTGCTAACGACAGTTCCTTCAAATTCTTTTACTTCTAATGTCGACTCTTCCACATGGATGCTTAAGTCGTGATTGACTTTTGATTGACACGAGAGCCTCCACCCTTCTCTGAGCTCTTTCTTTGTAAACGTTGCCCGATCAGTTTCTAGAGGTGGATCGGCCCCTTCGGTAATCTGTACCCGGCATTGCAAGCATGTCGCCTTTCCCCCGCAAGGAGAGGGAACTGCAATTCCCTGGGATGTCAGTGCAGAAAGCAATGTTCCTCCTCCCGACACTGTTTTTTCTAAGTCAGGATCGTTGTTGATCTCAATTTTGCAGGCTTCAGTGCTAATTAAACGGGCTTTGGTAAAGAGAATCATTCCTGCTAAAGCCACTCCAATCGCCACAAAAGCGATGATCGCGTACAAGCAAAGAAGCAGGTCTATTCCAAAAATTGTCTGAGCAAATAGAGTAAGTTCGCCCATAATATCCTCTTCAGCCGCTCTTTGAGAGGGTCGCCCAATCGGCCTTTCTAACTTCTTTGGGCAAAGAAGAGGGGACAAGGCCGCCCGATCAGCTCTCTTACTTCATCCTAGCTTGATAGAGGATTTCGCTTCAAGAAAATAGCACGTTGTTTAAATCTTTAAGTTCTTTATAGAAAACGATAAAAGATGAGACATAAAAGATAGCCATTATGACCCTTTGTACATAGAATAATAAAAAAGAATTAAAGGAGGAAATCAACAAATCCGATTTGGTTTCGGACTAGACTCTTGCGGTATCAAGAAAAACCCCCGCCTTAGCGGGGGTTTTGCCATTAAAGAGACGACTTAGTCGATTTCATTGAGTCCAACAACTGGCGTACTAGCAGCTGCTGTTGTGGGAGTGTCGTCCGTCGCTGAAGTGCCTTTTTCTTCGTCGCCAGTCGTTTCAGCGTGCGATGGCTTCGAAGGTGGTCTTGAGACTGAGACTGGTGGCGTTGGGGAAGAGGATCTTTTTCCATTTTCTTCTGACCTCCTCTTCTCAGCTTGGTTAAATACGGCCTCATCATCATCATCCTCGGAGTCCTCCGCAAGGAGATTGACACTCTTCAGACCAGGAGTTGATGAGCTGCTCAGGGGTTTAGAGGTAGTAGCGGAGGAGGAAGTGCTAGATTGGACAGGCCAAGGGATTGTTGTCTCAACACCCGAAGAAGACGTCGTACCATCAGGGTTGGGGCTCTCCTTACCTTCTTCTACTCTTTCAGACTCTTGATTATTTGGATTCCTTACCACAGAGTCATCAGTTTCCTCTTCTTCCAGTTTTTTTAGTTCCTCAAAAACGTCGTAGCTTTGGCTTCCTTGCATGGTCAAATTAAATAGATCGCACAACCGGGCTCTTTCCCAATCGGAGACCATTTCAGCTCCGTCATTAGAGACTGCTTTCCGTAATCCCTGGAGGAAGCTTTTTCGATCAAGTCGAAGCCATTCGGCCGGTTTTTTCGCTTCTCCGTCTTCTTCAGCGCTTTGCTCAGCGTCAGGGTCCTCAGCTTGGCTTTCTTCAACTTCGATTTTCTTTGGTGTGCTTGCTACGTAGCCATATGTGGATGGGGTTTCGGTATTAAAGAATATGAGTGAAAAAACATCTTTAATGAATTTGAAGGCAACTTGAGCAATCGCGTTGATTTGCGAGCAACTTTCAACAGAAGCAACATGTATTGTCCTGCCCCGCAATAAGTTAGTGGTAACTTCCAGATCGTAGCGTGTGGGGCCGAAATTCTTCTGCCAGAAACTTTGAGATTCGTCGGGTTGAGCTATTGAATGTTTAATAATACTTATCGTCATCTTTGATCTCCTTATATTTATTGCTTGTTTTAAAAACATGAATTTTTAAGGGTTAAGACTACTCGATCCCAGGCAATTCGGTCAAGGGGTTTCTTATAGAACTCATTAAGATGAAGGTAAGAGCCTCAATCGGATACGGCATAAAGTACACACTATGAGTTAATTAAATGAGGATTGCTGAAAACGGCTTCTCGGTTGCGGCTATTTCTCCGAGCGGGTGTTTTAGACCGTGTACAGACAAGCAAGCTGAACGACGAACTAAGACCGGGCCGGGTTAAGCGAAGAGATACGCAACCGATACGCCTCCAAAAAATATGATGAAGGAAGGAAATCAAACGCAAAGGATAGACTCTAGAGTCAAACAGGAAACCCCCGCCCTAAAAGGCGGGGCGAGTGTCTAACTTATTCTAACTTCCCGGTTAACTCTCTTTGACCGATTTGCTCGAGCAACCCTAACCGGTCCCAGGAATGCCAAATATTGGCCGCTTTTCCTGCGGCAAATTGGAAAATCGTCACTCCGGAACATTTAATCGGATTTCCCGTAGCAGGAATATTGGGCAAGTCTCCGTGGTGAGTACCGGTGCATGTCCAACACACGACAACGCGGTCTTCTGCGGCGAAAATATCGTCAATCCTGACGACTTTATCCGGAAATGCCCGCAAGTAGTTGTTCTCAAATCGTTTAAAGGCCTCAATTCCCGGGGGAAAATTAGGATTTGATAGATCGTACGTGATAACATCTTTAGAAATGACTTCGTCAAACACAGCAGGATTTTTCCCTTGTGTGAATCCCTCTTTAAAAAGCCGTTTAATGAGAGAGACATTTTGATTTTTATCCATGATTACCTCCCTTTTTTTTTATTAATATGCCCGGTAAATGCAAGATAACAGCCTAGTGCTCTGTCAAGCTTAAAATGAAGGATTGTGCCTGCGCGAAAGCTCCCGCGGTTGAACGATCGTAAATGGGTCAGTATTAAGTCAATACGGACCCATTTACGATCGTCCAACCCC
>JBAUVX010000247.1:0-5073 GCA_049583465.1 Waddliaceae bacterium
CCTTTCTCTCTGTGCTCTCTGTGTCTCTGTGTTTTACACTAACAACCATGCTTTAAATGAGTGGTGAAACTAGTACCTGCGCATTATCAACCGAAATCGCAAAATCGCAATTCGCCCATGGCGTTTACTATTATTTCAAGATATGGAGCCAAAAGAAAGATGACGGATCAGATAGTGTGCTGGAAACCGTTCTAAAAAAAAATCGTTTGCATGGCTAGAGAAGTGTCGCAGATTGTGGAAAAACTGCGAACTGAGAAGAGATCAATTCATCTCGAGACTTACGCAACAAGGCCGATGGACGGCCGTTTCTGTTCAACAATCTAAACAATCCATCAATTCGATGAGCGAGTCGATAAAGATTTTTCTATTGTTTGTTGGAAATTTTAAAGCCAGCTCGTAAATTTTTGAGATGATTAAAGCTTTCTTACCCACTTCGATAGGAGATTTTTGATGGTATTCTTCCACTCGGACTATAATATAGTTTAAAATATTGGAGTTAGAAACCGGCGACTCCCCTTCCTCCTCTCTGTTATCCTTTCCAAAAAAAGACTCGACGGGTGTCTCTAGAGCTCTCGATGCCTTCACTAAATAATCGAATGTAATGCTCCTTGTTCCTCGTTCGATACGGCCGATTTTTTGAGAATTTTCTCCCATTTTTTTTGCCAAGGTATCAACTGTAAGACCTCTGGCCCGCCTAAGTTCTCTTAACTTGCTGCTAATATCGGTAATTTCTATTTTTTTTTCCATTATTCCTCAATTTTTACCATAAGACTAGATTATTGTCTATATTTTTAAGAAAATTTTCAAAAAATAAAGAAAAAATTCTGTCAACCTATCGAGGGATTCTCAAAGTGGATGCGATTGAACCCACATTCCGGGTATTTAGGAGGAGAGACCAAATGCCTCTGGTCTCCTACACGCACCCTGGGTTTTCACCCCCCTCTTGCAAACAGATAAGGAGCGCAAATGACTGGGCACACGACCTGCCAGAGGCCGTTGTCCTGATTCATCTGGGCGCAATCTGCCCAGCATTCCAAATATTCCGATCCTCCGGCTGAAGCCCCGGGAAGACTCGATAATGCAAGCAAAGCAATGGCCGGGATGGCCGCTTGATTGACATTTCTCACTGCATTTGCAAAAAAACCGGCAGATTTTGCGATGATCCAGTCCCTAGATGGGAGCATTTGCTCGAGTGATTGACATGTTGCATTGATTGACATTTATGCCTCCGTATTTAAAAATTTAGATGAAGTTTTCAGTTTTAGATAGTATATGGGAAATTATTTTTAATCAACGAAAAATAACATCGTTTTTGTATATTTTTTTTGAAACCTTTGAATTTTCCCTAGAAAATCGTCGCACATGCGTAAGCAAGTATGATTTTTTTTCGATCATTACCTGTGCTGCAGCATGTGTTCAATCTTCTCTGCCATCACAGCATCGTTGCAACTGTTTGAGAGCTGTTTGAGATCTTCCGAAAGAGAAATCATTGAATCGTGGTCTTGATCATAGACTTGACTAAGCTCGGTAAATGCCTTCTCAAATGCGTAAAAAGCCTCCTGCTTTTTCCCCATTTTTTCCTGCGCTTGCCCCATGCTTTGCAGACAAAGCATCGTACGAGGGTGTTCCTGCCCATGGTGTTTTGTCAACATGGCTAAGGCCTGATTCAGAATTTTTTCAGCTTGCCGATAGTCTCCTTTACCTAAAAACGTCCGCCCAAGATTGCGCATCGTCATTGCAACGTAAGGATGATCTTCACCAAAAATGGTACGATAATCATGCAGTGCTTGGTCAAAACAATGCAGAGCTTGGTCATAGTCTTTGACCTGCAAATAGGCATGGCCGAGATTATTTTTAGAACCCGGCGTATAGACATCATCATCACTCAAGGTCATTTTTTCCATCTCTAAAATTCTTCTATTCATCTGATTCATTTTATCATATTCATGTAATCGGCAAAACACTTGGGCAAGATTATGCATAAGAATCACCAAATAAGAGTGTTTTCCATCGGTAGCATTCTCTAATGATGTCAACGCCTCTTGACACATCGCTTTAGATTCTTCCAATCGGCCTAACTCATATAAAATGTAGGCTTTATTATCCATGGCGAGAATCGTTCGCAAATCTTCTTTTCCGAATAACTCCAACCGGATTGTTAATGCTTGATCAAAATAAAACTCTGCAAGCGCATACTCCCCTTTGACCTCTTTCCAACTTCCTAAGAGGTTATTCAAAAGAGCGATCTTCTCCCTTGAACACGATTCACGATGCTTGTCTAAAAACCAAGAGGCGTGCAATTCCCAATGTTGCAGTCTTGGCCATAATTGAATATGGCTTTCCATAGCATCGATCCTTTCAAACTCTTCTAGGGAATGGACTAAAAAATCCAATACTTTGTCTTGTTTGCCGGGATCAAAATGTTCATCAAGCCTAAATATTTCCTGTTTTAAACGGTGAATGGATAGAGTGTTCTTGTCCTCGTCGCAACGAACGAGAGCCTGATTAGCAAGCACCTGCAAAATGTCATTGACTTTTAGCTTCAAAGCAGAAAAATTCAACTGTTCATTAGAAAAATGAGCGAGCCATTCCTCGATCAATGAAAATGAAATTTGGTCAGGATAGAGATAGGAACAAACATGCAGCCAATCTAGAGCTTCGGGATGCTCTACATAGAGCCGATCGGCTGTCATTTTCCAAGAATCGACAAGACCATATGGATATCTACAGTCAGTAGGCATGCGATCTAAAAATTCGGCTTTATTTTTCGATAGCATCTCCAAATATAAGTCTTCCGACATCCAGGGAGACTCCGCAATATAATGGGCCGCTAAATTCAAAGACAATGGATAGTTTTCCAATGTCTTAATGAGTGCTAAGCGAACAGCGGTGTTTTCCTTGTGTGTAACTTTTTTAAAGAGGGAAAGGGCTTCACTTTCGCAAAAAGGAGTAATTTGATAACAAGGGTATAAATGCCAGTTGGTTTGATCGCGCGTTGTGACGATAATGGCACCCAGGCCTCGTTGGGGCAGCTCAAATTCTTTTTCGGCATTGTCATAAATGAGCAGCCAAGGGAATTGGCAGGCATTTTCCAAGTGGCCATGGACTTTTCTTACGAGCTGATCGATCGATTCTTTCTGATCAAAAGGAAGATTGAGTTGGGCTGCCAGATGCTGATAACTAGATAAATAACTTTCTTCTGTTGCAGAATCAATCCAATAAACTAAATCGAAATGATTTAAATAACGATTTGCAAAAGCAATGGCAATTTCGCTTTTGCCTATCCCTCCTTCCCCCCATAGCACCGCTACAGGAACAGGAGCAACCCTTTTCCCACGTTGTTTAATGAGTCTATCTTCAAGCTGATCTAAATGATTTTCTCTCCCGACAAAATCAGGATGGGTGTGTTTCACGTGGACGTAAGTTGGACGGGAAGAGGATTGCTCAGGCCAAAAAGCAATAGTTAAGGAAATCATGAGAACAAGGCTCAAAGCGATGAGACTGCCTAGTTTCTTATGATTCCTTTTCTTTTTTAAAAGCTGGTTGGCTAAGCCGTTCTCCCCCAGCTTTTTCAGCGCATTTGCCAGATACACAGTGAGGCTGGAGCGATAAGGCAGAGACAAGTCAATCTCTGCTCCATCAATGAAATAGCTGAGATTTTCTTTGTTGACGCTTAAGCTGTTAAAGGCTTGATAAAGACACTTTTCTGCCTCCTTTTGATATCCAAAACATTTAATGGCAAGAATAAAAGATTTTGCTATTTCAAGATGTGCGGGAAGAGATGCTGCTTGCTGGTACCAATAGGTGAAAATAGCTTGAGAATCAGTTGTTAAGCCTTCTGCTTCTGCACATTCATTCAAAAAAGGATGAGGAACAAAACTGTCTTCAATGGATACAATCAACCCTGCTTGCTCAAAGAAATCTACTATCTTCTGCTCCAGATGAAACACTCTCATGAATAAACACTTGTCATAATAAACGCCGCAAGAATAAACGGCTGCAATGACTTTCTTCGTCTCTTCTGCATCAACGGTGGAAACATTCCTATTGATATAATCGTTTTTTTTAATTTTTGAGGGGCTTCCTCTTGAAATCAAGTAACTGAGTTCAACTTCTCTTTCTGAGTAACTGGGGTGGATCTGTTGAATCAAGGACTTCCCTTCTTCTGGAGAAAGGACGGGAATGGGCAATTGAAGAAGGGCATGGCCATCATATTCACTCATCCGACTCTCTAGAGGCTGCCTCGAAGTGCATAAAAACCGCAAATTGAGCGATTGATGCAATCGCTTAACGAGTAGGTTAAGCTGCTTGGCATTTAACCTTTCTAATTGATCGATAATCACTAAATACGATGGACACTCACGATCAAATGCATCAAGGGAGCATCCATATTTATCATTAATATTCTCCTCTAAAAAATCTTCAGGATCAAACTTTAAATCTACCTTAATAGGGATTTCGAAATAAACGATTCTCATCTTCTCCGATGCAAGAAAGTGGCAGATTGTCGTTTTCCCGCATCCTTCTTCACCAAATAGTAAGATCACTTTGTCCTGACGTTGAATAAGCATATCTTGAATATCGGAAATCAACTTGGCACGATAAATTTTGTCATCCGGGTCGAGAAAAAAATCATCATTTGGAATAAAGGAAATCTTTTGATTCCCAAAATTTACCATTTCCGGAAGAGGGAGCTCCTTTTCTTTCATTTCATTGTGGATATCACGCAAAAGCTGAGTGGGAGATCCTTCTGATTTTTCCATCAAGCATAAACTTTTTAAGAGCGCTTGAGTAAAATATCCATACCCCCCGTGCACACTTTCATATGATTGTTCAATCCCCGATGAAAGTAGGCAAAAGACATTTTTATGTGCACTAGATCTTCCTTTGATTTCCTCTTCCAGCTTTGGGTTTATGAAATGATTAATTCTTAAATGACAAGCGTCATTGAACCTCTCTCGCCTAAAGGCGAAAGATTCCTGTTTCACAGCTTCTAGCAACCTAGACAGCTCCGCAGGCTTTTTCCCCCGTCATCCCGACGGCTCTTAAATTCATAGCACTATTGTGATCTCG
>JBAUVX010000248.1:0-6801 GCA_049583465.1 Waddliaceae bacterium
CCTTTCTCTCTGTGCTCTCTGTGTCTCTGTGTTTTACACTAACAACCATGCTTTAAATGAGTGGTGAAACTAGTACCTGCGCATTATCAACCGAAATCGCAAAATCGCAATTCGCCCATGGCGTTGAGTTAATACGAGAGAGAGATCTCCGCTCCAAAGTAGGGAGCTAAACCCGTTTCAAAATGGCGGGGGTTGTCCCAATGGCGGTCGGCAATTTTTAATTCCCCCCCGAAAACTCCTCCCGCATGGAGATTAGCATGGATAAAGTCTGAGTAATGATAGTTCATAGTCAATTCTCCTCCGTAAGCTGTATACAGCCACAACCCACGAGGAAGGGGTTCGTTTTTGTCCACGCGATGCCGGGATTGAAAAAATCGAGCAGCAACTCCCGCCTCCCAATAGTCGTTGATCTTCCACAAGGCGCTGATATCAAAAGGAAAGACAAGGCTCAGCTTAAGAGGGCGCCAGGGAGTCGTACAGGTCCATTCCACGCCAAGAACAGGGTAGATGCGGTTGATGTTCATTCCCGTGATTGCATAGAATCCGACGTGCAAAAAAATATCGGCACTATAGGCATACCGCCCCCACATTAGAAGGTCCCAGCAAAGATAGTGGCTCCAATTAAAATTTGTGGGATCGATTTTCATCGTTGCATTTGCTTTCCAGGTCCAGTTTTTTACTCTTTTGCTGAAACCGCTTAGAGAAAGATTGAGGTATTGAAAGTTGCATTGATCGAAGCTCGGATTGCCTTTCCAACACAAATAGGTCCAGTCATACCCTAAAGTCGCGGCCAGCCCTTCATTACAATTTGGATTGTATAAGAAGACAGACCCTGCATTAACACCTGCAACTTGGTAGCGCAATTTTTTGTGGTCGATGTCCTTTTTTTTGATAGTTGCAGGAAGGACGTTATCGTAGTAAATTCTTCCATAATAAGGGACTTGCTTATCTTGAAGATTGATATCCTTGCAACAGGATTCTTCTGCACAAAGGAAAGCAAGGGAGGGGAAAAGGGCAACGAGGAAAGTGACGAGATATTTCATTCTGAAGCTCCTGTTCTTTATCGTTGAAAAACTGATTTTTTATCGCATATCGGGTATCTCGTCAATCATTTCGTTAGCTTACGCCCTGATCCCATAGGACCTTGTCTATTTCTTAGGCTCCGTTGCTGCATCAATCAAATGACCTCTAAGTCATGGAAAAACAGCGGTATGAGACTGCTTCCTTGACAATCTATGTTCCGATAAATATTTTAGAGCTATTACAAATGCAAAGCTCTCGATTAACCTCGGTTTAACCGGGTATTTAACTTCCTAATTTTTAACGCGAGTTTTGGACAAAAATGAAATGGATTTTCGGGCTTTTTTCCCTATTTTGGATGCTGCCTTCGCAGGAATTAGATGCAATCTATTGCCAATACGGAAAGATTCAAGAGGGAAAAAGGCGAAAAGACAGTCATTTTTTTGTCCAAGACCCCCGATTCTATAAGACTGAGTTGATAAGTGCGACCTAAGACGTTTGTAGCAAGTGAACACGACATCGATCATGCCGAGATTGATCCCGATGCCTTATACGTTTTGAAAAAATTAACAAATGCCGGGCATGAAGCTTATCTGGTGGGAGGCAGTGTACGCGACTTGCTGCTTAAACAACACCCAAAAGATTTCGATATCTCAACGTCCGCAAAGCCCAAAGAGATCAAAGACCTCTTCAGAAAAAACTGTTTTTTGATTGGAAAGCGATTTCGCCTGGCACATATTCGATTTGGCCACAAAGTCGTGGAAGTGTCTACTTTCCGTTCAGGAGACAATGATAGCGACTTAATTATCAGGGACAATACTTGGGGCTGTGCGGAAGAGGATGCTTTACGCCGCGACTTCACGATAAACGGCTTATTTTACGATCCCAATCGTCATACGATCATCGATTACATCGACGGATGGGAAGATATTCATCGAAAAGTTCTTCGAACAATAGGAAATCCTCACATCCGTTTTAAACAAGACCCGGTTCGAATGATCCGTCTGTTAAAATTCCGAGCACGGTTTGGTTTCTGCATCGACTCTGAGACCGAACAAGCACTTCACGATTGCCAAGAAGAGATTGAAAAAAGCTCGACTGCAAGGATTTTAGAAGAAATCTTTCGCATGCTTGAATCGGGGTCTTCAGCTCCATTCTTTCACTTAATGTCCCAGGCCGGGTTGCTGAAATTACTGCTTCCACTCTTCGCGGAATTTTTCGAAGGAAACATTGGGAAAAAAATTTATCAATTTCTCGAAATCGCCGATCAGTTTAATAGCAAGAAGAACACGAAACCTTTAGCAAGGCCTGTCTTGGCCTCCTGTTTGTTTTTTCCTATACTGGAAAATGAAATTCAGGCTCACTTGGCAGATAAAGAGCATTTTCCTCATCTAGGGGATGTGCTGATCATGAGTTCATCGTTGATTAAAGCCATTGTCTCCCCTTCCTTTTCTCATTTCCCTAAAAGAATCAGTACAATAATGAATAGTATCATGTCGACGCAATATCGCTTGACTCCCCTTTCCGGAAAATATCACTATCGTCACAAGCTTCTTCGAAATAAGGAATTTCCTTTAGCTTTGAAATTCTTACAAATCCGTGCTATTGCCGATGAAACAGTGATGAGTACCTACCAAAATTGGAGTCGTGTTTATCGGCAGTTTCTTCAAAAAGGTGTTCCTCAAAAAACGCATCATTCACCTCCCCAAAAAAATGAAACTCCCGCATCATGAATGCCGGCAAGGGCTCGATGATTGAGCCTCCTTCCGGACTACCTATTCATTATCGTGGACCTCCTCTTGAGAAAGGCCTCCGACCTGCGCTCTTCTATTTTGCGACATCTGCCGAAGAGAGCCTCTCTCTCGCTCCCATCAATTTACCTGCGGCCTCCCTTGCCGACACCCCGATCCGTGTGTACTCTTCGACATTGCCCCTTCACGGGCCGGGATTGAACACAATAGAGGGGATGGAACGCTGGGCTGAAGCTTTGCAAAATAACCCCGATCTCATTAAGAATTTTATAGAAAAGTGCCGCCAAAATCTCAATTTTCTCATTGACCGGGGATACGTTGATCCCGAGAAAATTGCTGTTGCCGGATTATCTCGAGGAAGCTTTATTGCCACCCTGTTGGCAGCAGAAGACCCCGGAATTTCCATTGTCTTGGGCTACGCCCCTCTAATAAATCTTGAGGCTCTTGAGGAATTTCATGCGCTTCGTGATCATCCTGTGATGTCGTCGTTGAGTCTTTCTCATCGAATTGAGAAACTGATCCATAAGAAGCTAAGATTTTATATTGGGAACCGTGATCAACGTGTAGGGACAGAGACATGTTACCGTTTTACCCAACAGGTAGTCGACGCCGCTTTTCGTCAAGGAATCCGCTCCCCCCATGTCGAACTGATGATCAGCCCCTCTATTGGCCGGCATGGACATGGAACATCCCCTGACATTTTTTTAGAGGGCATTATCTGGCTGAAGAAAATGCTGCTGGATCATTCTTAGACCCCAGATGGAGTTTGATAAAAAGTACAGTCTGAGGTTCCGATGTCTGTGTCCTTTCGCGGATTTACTGTAGGAAATTTTAAGGCAGATCTGGTTATTGAAAAAAATTTTTATGCGATAGCCCTGTCCAAGTCTGCCTTCGAAGAAGAGCAAAAAAATCCCTCAAAAAATGAAAAAATCTGAACAAATAGCAATTTACGGATAGGTTCATCTATTCAAGAATTGCTTTTAGTGATTAGTCACCACACGGGAGATAAAAAGGTGGCTAAATTAGACATTTACATGTATCCTTTTGTTTGCGATTCTAGTGCGTGTCAACTTTTTTTGACAGAGAACGACGCAGAGGATACAAAAGGTTAAGAGACCGGCCTGTTGAAGAGCGGGCTGATTATCTATCAATTCATCTAGTTATTTCTTCTTTCATCAAGGAGACCATCACATTCCTAGAGTCCGAACCGATGAGAGATAAGCTCGACAGTCAGCCTTTAGTATAACAGTAAAAAGGAAACTTCAGAGGAGTGACCGGAACCCCGGAACAAAACTGAGTTGCATCTAATGGAATACTCGATTCTGATTCCTCTCAAAGATGAAGAGGGAAATATAGACAGGCTCATCGATGAAATCGAACAGGTGATGGATCCCCTGAGCAAATCCTGGGAGCTCATCTGCGTCGATGACGGTTCAAGTGATCAAACCCTTGCGATCTTAGAGAAGCTCGCCACGATGAAGCCCTATCTTCGCATTCTTGTTTTTACCCGCAACTTTGGACAGTCGAGTGCTTTTGATGCAGGATTCAAGATAGCTAGGGGGGAATTTTTGATCACAATCGACGGAGACGGTCAAAACGACCCGGCTGACATTCCCAAGCTGATTGAAGCATCGAAAGATTGCGATCTGGTCTGTGGAATCCGGCACAAACGTATGGATTCTTTGGTCAAAAAACTCACCTCCGCTCTTGCCAATGGAGTGAGAAGATGGGTGTGCCGGGATGGAATCACCGACTCGGGGTGCTCGTTAAAACTCTATCGGCGACAGTGCCTAAAAAACATCAAAATGTACCATGGCATGCATCGTTTTTTACCCGCCCTTTTTCAAGCCGAGGGTTTCCGTGTCAAAGAAATCCCCGTCAATCACCGCAAAAGGATAAAGGGAGCATCGAAATATCACTTCCGGAACCGCTCCTTTAATACCATCTCCGACATGCTTGCTGTGAGATGGATGAAAAAGCGCTCCTTGCGCTATACAATCGAAAAGGAAATTCCATGACGCAACGCCTCTTTATCTTCGCCGGAGAAAAAAGCGGTGATCTCTTGGGAAGCTTTTTGTTGGAAGCACTAAAAAAAAGCTTTTCTGTATCATCGATTGAAGGTGTCTGCGGACCGGAAATGAGGAAACAGGGAATAGCGAGTCCCTTTCGTGCCGAAGACTTTGAAATGCATGGGCTTTCCGACATCTTGGGATCAATATCTAAGCTTGTAAAGCAATTCAAAGAGGTTAAAAGCTACCTGCTTCAGACAAAACCCGACGCAATTGTTTTCATCGACTACCCCGGATTTAACCTACGCATGGCAAAATCTCTGCGGAAATTTGGCTATACAGGAAAACTCATCCAGTATGTGAGTCCCACCGTTTGGGCATGGGGCAGCCGCCGCATCCATCACATGGCTAACACACTAGACCTTTTAATGACTGTCTATCCATTTGAACAGGAATTCTTTGCTCGCACTTCCCTTCCTGTTGAATACGTTGGAAACCCCATCAATGAGATCATACAAAAACACCGATATGATTCCGATTGGGCCGGACTGCTGGGCATTAAAGACAAGAACAAGAAAGACCTCATCGGCATCTTTCCCGGAAGTCGAAAAAAGGAAATACAAAACAATCTGCCTTATCAACTCAAGGCTGCGGAAATGCTCAAGAAAGAAGATCCTCGGCTTTCTTTTGCGATTTCATGCGCCCACGAAAAAACGATTCCGTTCATGTACCCTATTCTTCGTAATAATTCTCTGAAATTCAATGAAGATATTTTTCTCGTCCCCAAGGTGTATTCGTATGAACTGATGAGGGATTGCCATAGCGCCATTGCAAAAGCCGGCACAGTAACGTTGGAATTGGCTTTGCACCACCGACCCACCGCTGTGATTTATAAGTTGTCTTCACTCAATCGACTGTTTGCTCGATTCATCCTTCGTTTACATTTACCTCATTACTGCATTGTCAACATCCTCAACAAAAAAACCGTCTTTCCCGAATTAATTGAAAAGGGTCTTTCTGCAAAAAATCTCTATCGTCTCATGAAAAGCTTGCATGGGGAAACCGAAACACGACGTGCTTGCATGGAAGAGTGTCGGAAACTTTCGATTCTTTTACAGGAAAACGATGCCAGTGAACGAGCTGCTCAACTCATCCTGGAGCTCATCGCATGAAAAAGGGCCCCTCCCTCAAATTCATGTTAAAGCACCGATGGCTCCCCTTTTTGTATGGATACCTGGCAAAAGCTGTCCTCAATGTGATCGGCATGACCTGCACCTTTCACCTCGAAGGGCTGGATTTCTTCCGTCAAACTGCATCTAAAAAAAAATGCCTCTTATTTTTTTGGCACAACCGCCTCTCCATGTTTCCGATCATCGCCAACAAATTCACCCCTGAGTTGCGCTATGCCGCTCTAATCAGCCAAAGCCGTGATGGAGAGATCATCTCGACGATAGCGGAAAGCTACTCTAAGGGTCGTGCTATCCGAATCCCCCACAATAGCAAATCTGAAGCGCTAAGAAAAATGATCCGTGAATGGCAAATGAGCGATGAGATCTTCGTCATTACCCCCGATGGACCGCAAGGTCCGGCTTACCAAGTCAAGCCGGGAGCAGTGATGGCGGCAAAAAAAGTTTCAGCAACGATTTTTCCCTTATCTTGGACAGCTAGTCGTTATTGGACATTCAACACGTGGGATCAATTCATGTTGCCAAAACCTTTTTCAACCATTCGTGTGACTTTTGGAAGCCCCCTCGATTTTTCCCGCAATAATCAAGACAATTGGGCAGAAGAAGCAAAAATCCTTCAAGAAGCGCTCTCGAATTTGTCATAGCCTTCTTTTACCCCGGGTTGTGACCTATTTCCCGGCAGCGGGTTTTTTTAGGCGCGTAGATACAACCCACATTCCGCATGTTGCGCGGGCGATTTCTTCATCTTTTTAATTCTAAGTGGATTACAAAATCTCGATTGGTGACTACAGACCAAGCTTCGATTTTTTAACCCACTTAGAATCAAAAATCTAT
>JBAUVX010000249.1:0-2403 GCA_049583465.1 Waddliaceae bacterium
GAGAGGTTTTCCGCACAACCCGGGTTTAAAGTAAAAATTCTCATTGATTTTTAAATCCCATTCCTTTGAATTTGTTGTTGAGAAGAACTCGAATTGACAAAGCGGCCTTGTCAGCTTCTTCGGTCAAAGCTGAGCTTTCATTCATTGTAGGAAGATGATGGGAAAAACGATTGCCTATTTAGTGGGATTAGTTATTGTCGGGTTGATTCTCGCTTTATGGTTGACGTCGACCCGAGGAAGCATGGTGAACGTTGTCAAAGGGCAGCTTCAAAAGTTTCGGGAACATAAACTCACCCAAGCTTACTATGACTACACCGCGCAAGATTTTCAGGAAACGACGTCCCTTGACGCATTTCGAGAATTTATTTCCTCGTATCCCGTGTTATCCGAAAACAAGGCTCTTATTATCGAAAGGAAAAAGGTTGACAATCATGACATCGGCACAATTAAAGGGATCGTCATCTCTAACGACCTGCATGAGATGAACATCGAATATCGACTCACAAAAGAAAATAACAAGTGGAAAATCCTTAGCCTTGAATTGCGGGAGTTTCAAAAAAACGGGAACCGGGGGGAAAGTGCAACGGTTGAATTGATAGAAAAGATCGATGGACAATTGAAAGCGCTTAGAAAGAATCGTGTGGTCGATGCGTATTACGGTTACGCATCGAAAGATTTTCAAAAAAAGACGCCCTTGCAAGCCTTTCAGGATTATGTCAAAGACCATCCGATTTTACTGAATTATCAGGGAATCAATTTTAAAGACCGGCGAATCGAGAATAACCGGGGGTATGTTAATCTTTTGTTAAATTCTAAAGAAGGACCCTACCGGCTGGAATATCAATTAACCCGAGAAGGAGGAGAATGGAAAATCTGGAGCTTACGCATTCTTTTACCCCCTGAAGAGGCTGCCAAAAAGGCCTCAACAAACCCCCGAGCTCTCGTTCTTCCCGTCAGGGAGATTTTGGATGCTCTTCTGTTAAAAAATATCAAAAAATCCTACGAGGGCACGGCAAAAGAATTCCAAGATGCCACAAATTTTGAAGATTTTCAGGAATTTGTCGAGCATTACCCCGTGCTTACTCAAAGAGATTTGGCAGATATCAAATCGGGTCTTATTGAAAACGGGGTGGGAAAACTCCGTGTTAACCTTCATAACGAAAAAGGAATGACAGTAGTGGAATTTCACCTTGGTTTTGAAGAAGGACAATGGAAAATTTGGAAAATGGAAATGCTCGAATATCCGGAGGAACAATCCGGGAAAGAAGCCGCTCAAATCAACGGCCGGGATAGCGTAACACTCATTGAAAAGCTTTTCACTACTGTTCAAGATCAGTTAAATGCTTTACGGCATCAAGATATTTTTGCGACATACTTCCGGTTTGCCTCTACTCGCTACAAAAACGAACACTCGCTGCAGCAATTAGAGTCATTTTTAACGAAATTCCCCGCTTTCACAGAAAATCTTTCTTCAGAATTCACCCATCCTTTCCATCTTAATAACAGAGCAACGTTGCGAGGGAAACTCACAACATTTGATCATCGTCAATATCCGGTTAAATATGAGATGATCTACGAAGATGGCTCTTGGAAGATCGATGATTTCGCGGTTATACCGGAAAAAGAACTTGTGGCAACATCGGAGCAATCCCGAGGTATACACATTCAAATTCAAGAATTGGATTTGAGCAACGCGAAAGCTCCCGCACGCAAGTTTTGAGTATGGGATGCACATTATCGCCGGGATATATAAAAAGAAAACAATCTTGACTCCCAAAGGATTTTCAACACGGCCCACATCAGGCCGGCTACGGGAAACCTTATTCAATATGATTCAAGAAAATATTAGAGAAGCGGAATTCCTCGATTTGTTTGCCGGATCGGGAGCCATGGGATTAGAAGCAATAAGCCGCGGAGCAAAAAAAACGACTTTTATTGATAAACAGCGAGAATGTACCCAATGTATGGAACGCAATGTGAAAACATTTGGGATAGAGGATAGGACGGAAATTCTCCAGGGCGATGTGATATCATGGATTGAAAAACTCGTGAAGAGAGGACGAGAGTTCGATCTGATTTTTATTGATCCCCCTTATGGAATGAAGAGGGGAGAGATTGCCGTCAGTACCTACCTTCTCGAAGTAATTGATGAGGGACCTTTGTTAAGGAAAGGGGGAATGTTATTTATCGAAGAAGATTCTTCGGTTCAGCTTTCGATGACAGCCCTCGATCACTTAACCTTGCTGAGCAAGCGGCAGATCGGGCGTTCGCAATTGTGGCAATATGAGAAGTTGTAGCACTTTCTGTTTCTTTCTGATCCTATGAACCTATCTCACTTAAAGGAGTCTACAATGAAAAGCTACCGTGCCGGTAACTGGGCGGAGTATAACAGAAGTCTCAAAA
>JBAUVX010000250.1:0-20180 GCA_049583465.1 Waddliaceae bacterium
TTCCTCATTTTTTGTTTCAAAAATGGCTATTTTTTCTCTCGCGAGTACGGCTGCCTCGTTAAAATTTGCAAGGAAATCAATTAACGTGATTCAAAACATTGCAAATTTTACCTCCTAGCTCTCCTAGGGGAGCAAATTTGTCCCTCGGGAGCCTTACTTTTTCAGGGCCGACTTGTTAATCGAAAACTTTTTGGGGAAATGTAATGCATTAGTTTTTTAAAAGATTTTTTTATTTAATTTAAATGGTTTTGATCTTTACAGTACATTAACGATATTTTTATAAATTATTAAAATTTAAACGATATAATTATGTTTGTTCTTAATTTTGTTTAATTAATAAAGGAGGTTTATTATGTCATGTGATATGAATTATGTTAGGAGGCATGATACGAGTGCACTTTTTCATGGTTTTAAGAGCAAGACTTCATCTCATAAAGCTTTTACTGAATCATACGCACAAAGTCAGGAAGACACTACTCAAATTAACAGACAGAAACAGGTCGATAATAAGCATCAAATCAGAGATCCAATCTCTAATGATCCTGTATTGAGCAATCGTATAAGAGATGCAATGGTGTGGTCGAAGACGATAACGCAGGGAAGAGTGTCTGAGCTTTACAAAAGTGTTCTCGGCATACCCGGTCACGTTCAACAGATCCAACAAGAGATAAATAGGGTAAGTCAAGCGAAGTTAGGAGACGCTAACATCCACCCGGCACACTGTAAAGCTATAGTACAAGGAATAGCTAACGTCATGAATGCTATAAAAAAAGCGAAAGCGGCTGTAATTAAAGAAGGGCGGATTGATCCCAATCATCCCTTTCACAATTATAAACCCAGCCACCAAGTCGAAAATCCTATAACAGGAAGTATTGTAATGGCATAAATCGGTTTTCTTGACTTTTTAACGCGAGTTAATATCAACTCGCGTTAAATTAATAAAACATTTATTTTTAAAGATTTATGGAGTGATTATGCAAGAGTCTCCCCGGATAGAAATGACCGTGAGAGAGCGCAAAATAAGACATTGTGGATGGCTGTTTTTGTAAAGTGGAAGGGCATTTTAACAACAAGAATTTGCTCTCCAAGACTATTGCTCTGTAAGAAGTACATGTTCAGGACTACCGGAGCACTGTAAGTATTCACAGGGCCTATCACGCTGAAGACGTTATTCTTAGGCGTTGCATTTGCACCTCATCTTAAGCAGTGCTATACCCCGTGAACACTTACGGAGCACCGGAAATCCCGAAAAAAATATTGCTTTTTTTATCGAAAATTGATATGATTTTTCTGAATGAAAAAGTCAATTAGAAGTAAAAACAGGATTTGATTATGTTTAGTGTAAATGAATTAAGGAGGAACGGAGTTGAAAATGAAATATTGCAGTTATCTAAACACATCGAACAAGGTAAGTCTCTTCAGTACGATATAGCCTTAAACTCCCTTAAAACTCTAGATCAAAAAGGAATACCCTCAATTGAAGTTTTAGAGTCCCTTCGTGCTGTTCTTTTGAAAGCCTGTCAGGAGGGCTTGAATGAAAAGCTCAAAAAGGAGATGGATATCATCCGCAATCTTTGTCAGACAATCATCACAAAATATCCGGTGACGACCGATGTAGTAAACAGAATGTCAAGTGATGTTTATGAGCTAATACTTACCAATCTTTATCCTGCTGAGTCGGAATCAACACGTTTAGTATCAAAGTCATGGGGTAAAGCCATTCCTCATGCACAAATACGAGCTATAAATAGCGGGAAAATCCGGCTAAAGGAAGCTCTGCCAAGCATGTCTGCCCATGAAATTGTAGATTGGCTTGCCGATAATAAAGCAAAAAAATTTCTCGAATTTGCAGATTTTACCGGATTAGAATTTGATAATTATTGTCTAATTAAATTAACACAAAATTGCCCGAACCTTAAATATTTATCAATTCGCTCTAGTAAAATCTCAGAAGATGCGCTCAAGCACCTAGAACACACGCCCTTTCTACAATACTTAGACATCTATTGTTGCCAGCAACTTGAGACCGATGCGCTCAAGCACCTAAAACATACGCCCTTTCTGCAACACTTAGACATCACTTGTTGCGATCAGCTTGAGAACGATGCGCTCAAGCACTTAGAGCACACGCCCTTTCTACAATACTTAGACATCTCTTGTTGCCAGCAACTTGAGACCGATGCCCTCAAGTACCTAATACATACGCCCCGTCTACTAAAATTAATCATGTATTTGTGCACTCAGCTTGAGCCCGATGGGCTCAAGCACCTAAAACACACGCCCGATTTACTATACTTAGGCATCATTTCTTGCAGTCAGCTTGAGCCCGACGCGCTCAAGCACCTAAAACACACGCCCGATTTACTATACTTAGGGATTTGTTGGTTGGATGAACTTGGATTCGATGCACTCAAGTACCTAAAACACACGCCCAATTTAAAAACATTAAGCATTGATGGGTGCGACGAACTTGGGACCGATGCGCTCAAGCACCTAAAACATACGCCCAATTTAAAAATATTAAGCATTGGTTATTGCAACGAACTTGAGACCGATGCCCTCAAGTACCTAATACATACTCCACATCTACTAAAATTAGTCATGTATTTGTGCACTCAGCTTGAGACCGATGCGCTCAAGCATCTAAAACATACGCCCTTTCTGCAATACTTAGACATTTCTAAGTGCAACCAGCTTGAGACCGATGCGCTCAAGCACCTAAAACATACGCCCTTTCTACAATACTTAGACATTTCTGAGTGCAACCAGCTTGATCACGATGTGAATATCGACATCCGAGTGCAACAGGGTCTTTCAGTTAAAAAGTAACGGGGTGTTTCAGTCTGCAACATCTTTTAGCAGTTGCATGATTTCTTCACGGTCGAATTGTTTCATCATTTGATGGTCATCGTAGCCAATGACCTCCTCCATAAGTTTCCCCTTGCGCACAATGATTTCATCGATTCTTTCCTCAAAAGTCTTCTTCGTAACGAGTTTGAAGACCTGTACGCCTCGCGTTTGCCCAATTCTATGGACACGATCAGTCGCTTGATTTTCTCGCGCTGCATTCCACCACCGATCATAATGAATGACAACAGATCCCGACGTGAGATCAATTCCCAATCCCGATGCTTGAAGAGAACCCACAAATACTTCACAGGAAGGATCACGATTAAAGCGCATGATCTCCTCTCCCCGTTTTTTTGTCGCTCCCCGAATGGAGGCATAGGCAATGCCGTTGCTTTTGAGGTAGAGTTCAATAATGTCAAGCATGGCAAGATATTGAGAAAAGACAACCACCTTTTGTCCGCTCGATAAGGCCTCGCAGCAAAGCTCCACAAAAAGATCCCATTTTCCCGATTGATACTTTTGATAGGACTTGGGATCTTTAAGATAAGCAGCAGGATGATTGCAAATTTGTTTTAAGCTCGACAACACGCTAAAGATATGAATATAGGGAATGGAAGAAATGCGATCCTGAATTTTCTCGACAAGGCCATCGCGGGCTTTGTGCAGTACCTCGTTGTAGAGCACGCGCTGCTCCGAGGAAAGTTCGCAATGAGAAATTTCTTCGGTCTTTTCCGGCAAGTCGAAGAGTACATCTTCCTTTTTGCGTCGGAGGATAAAGGGCTTGATTAATCGAGAAAGGATAAGTTGGTGCTCTGCATTCTGCTCTTTTTCGATTGGGGTGATGAAAAACTTTTTATACTCATCTTCAGAGGGGAAATAACCGGGTAAAATGATGTCGAAGAGCGCTTTAAGCTCTTTCAATCGATTCTCTATGGGGGTTCCCGTGAGCCCAAAGCGAACGGGAGCGTTGACGTTGAGAAGAGAGCGGTGGATCCTGGTTCCCTGGGTCTTTGCTGCTTGCATTTCATCGAAGATGGCCACTTCGAAGGAAACCCGGCTGAGTAGGGCATTCTCATTGCGCCAAATGCCGTAAGAAGTCAATAAGACATCGTAGTCGCGTTGGAAATCTTTGAGGCTCCGGTTACTGCCGTGGAAAGTGCAGATGCGGACATCGGGAAGAAATTCTTGCATTTTTTCTTCCCAGTGATAGAGAACCGATGTGGGACAAACCACCAAAAAATGCTTCTTTTCTCGACACTCACTCATCACTGCGGCGAATAGACCCATCGCTTGGTGTGTCTTTCCCAATCCCATGTCATCGCAAAGAAGTCCGGATAGTTTTTGTTGATACAGGGACCATAACCAACGAACACCGATCTGTTGGTAAGGCCTTAGCTCGCTTTTTAAAGGGGTGATGGTTGGTTCTTTGGGAATGCTGAATCCCAGCAGTCGTGCGAGGTGTTCTCCTCCTTCCACTACGTCGACCGGATCAAACGCCTGCAAACGCAAGAGCTCAAGGCTTGAAAGGGTGACTTCGTTGCGATCGGGATCAACTTGTCCTGGTGTTAAGGCTTTTATCCATCTGTAGCGATCTTCTTGAACATCGATGAGTCCTGCTTCAGAAAACAGATACTTTTCATCCTGATGCACCGCTTGCCACACGCGAAAAAAGGGAAGAGAATCTTTCGGCGATTGATACCGCAATCGAATGTGATATTTTCCTTCTCGTTCCGATAGATGATCTGCAATGACGCGAAGAGATTCAGGCGGCCGGAGCCTTGGGTCGATAAACAGCGTATAGACCCTGAGGGCGTCAATTTCTTTAGCGACGAAATTGACTACATTTTCTCTTTCAATGAGAAGGGGATGGCGAAATCGCTCAGGCAGTCGAAATTCAGGAGGTATTAGGCAAAAACCTTCTCCCTCAACAAAGGTATAGTCGTCAAAGACTTTGACGGAATGTTGTTGATAGCGAGGAGACGGTTGGTATTCCGGATCGAGAAAGATGTGGTTGTCATCGGTGAGCAGAATCTTGATTCCCACTTTGTCCAGGGGACAGGTGCGGCTGAAAAATTTCGATAGCAGCTGCAACTCTTCCTGATTGTTGCGGATGAACGAAGAGATGTGTTCTCGTTTTATCGGTACGCCAATTGGCACAGAAAGTCTCGTAGAAGGAGCTGTCTTTGAAAAAAATCCTTGGCCGGAGATGTAGACCCAAGAACCGAAATCTTTGATTTTCATCGGTTCTTCTTCCATCATCGCTTCTCGGTGAAACACGAGTTCATCCTCTGCTGTCAATGTATACGCGAGCGTTGTTTCTACCCCTGAGAGATGGATGTGGAATCCCTCTTGTTGATTGAGCCAAGCACGATGTTGACGGACAAAATTTCCCACGTCTTTTTCGGCAATCACGGTCTTTATCGAATCAAAATAGATCTCCTCAACGGGGAAAAACCCCTTTTTCTCAAGATAAGCCCAATCATCGAACAATCGAGAGCAGGGGCGATCAAGGTCTCCGGGGGTAAAGAGGTAACTCGTGATCAAAAAGTTCCAATCTGAATCAAAAGTCAACAGATACGACATGTTGACGGCATCCTCATGGACGGTTGCACCGGTGAGCAAAGTCTTGATGAGGGAGTAATGGCGATTCAACGCATCGGAAATAGCTGTTTCTTCTAGGATAGGCGTTTGCAGCAGGGGATGCCGGCGGCGGGAATAAAAGCCATCATGAGGAATGTAGAACCAATCTTGCAGCTTCACCCCCTTATTTTCAAGATCTTTGCCTTTCTGCAGGGCATTTTCTTTTGCAATAATCGTCATCTTTGCTGTTTTCTCATCATAAGAGATGCATTGAATGAAGTTTTGCGGAGTGACATGAACGCCCAAAGGAGAAGATACGGTGGCCAGGGAGGGAATCACATGTAAAAGCAGATCATCGGGAAGATCACCCGTGAATGCGACATCCGAGAAATGGATATGAATGGTTTTAGGAAGTGCTGTCGCCGCTGCAAAATCGAACCTGATCGAGTAGTTTTGGCCGCTATCCTGTAAAAGCATCAGCCATTTTGCAATGTCATTCCAAAAGGATAGTTCATATTTCAGTTGCGAACTTGGACGGCCTTGGCGCCAAAGTCGGATCTCTTCCTGAGACAAATTCGAGAATTTTAACGATGTCTCTTCCGTTTCTTTTTGCCTTTCGAAAAACATTTCGTGCAATGTTTTCCGGCCTTCCGGTGTCAACCCTTTTATCGACACGGCAACCTTCTTCTCACGCGGTTGGCAAAGATACGTCCCCGTTCCCATTTTCTTCAAGAGAGCAGGGTCATCTCCGAGATGTCCCGCATACCACTGACACAACCGATTCCACAGAGAGTATTGCAAGCGGGTATGAAGAGGGGTTTCATGAGTAGAAAAAATTCGCAAATAAGCCGCAGCGATATGAGAGCAGGCAAAGACATCCCCGGAGTCTTGACAAGAGCAGAAGCGATCTTTAAGAAACCCTTTCGCATCGAATTGAAGAAAAGCCCACACCTCTTCAGGTATTTGAGGATCGTTCACTTGAACTTGATAGGTATTTCCCGAAAATTCGATATGGCCAACGGTGCCTTCTGCCAACAGTGTTTCCGCTTGCTTTTGGAAGGGTTTGAGAAAATCGGGGAGTGTGATCATGACGAAAGAGAGAAAATTACAGCACCTCTTCCGGAGGTGAATAAGGATAGTTGAGGTCCTGAGCGACGTGAGGATTTGTCACTTGACCAAAACAGACATTGAGGCCTTGCCGCAATCCTTCATTGCTTAAGAGTGCTTGGCGGTATCCTTTATTGGCGATTTCTAAAATATATTCCATTGTCGCATTCGTCAGAGAATAGGTGGAGGTCCTTGCACAAGATCCGGGCAAATTCGCCACGCAATAGTGAATCACTTTTTCTTTGACGAAAGTGGGATCTCCAAAGGTCGTTGGCCTCGATGTCTCCGCACACCCCCCTTGATCGATGGAAACGTCGACGATGACAGAGCCGGGCGACATGCTTTTGACAATCTCTCGAGTAATGATTTTAGGTGCTGTTTTACCCGGAACGAGTATCGCCCCAATCACAAGGTCTGCAGAAGGGAGCGAGGTCTCGATTTCTGCCGGCGTTGCGTAAAGTGTCTTGAGAGCCGGGCCATATAAACTATCTAATTCCCGCAGGCGGGTCAGGTTTTTATCTAAAATGGTGGCATTGGCTCCTAACCCCATTGCCATGCGCGCCGCTTCCGTTCCGGCAACGCCCCCTCCAAGGATAACAACATTGGAGGGAATAACCCCGGGAACACCCCCTAATAAGACCCCTTTGCCTCCATGGTTCATTTGGAGTGTTACCGCTCCTGCCTGAATCGACAGCCGGCCTGCGATTTGACTCATGGGAATAAGCAGGGGCAGTTTCCCTGCCGCATCCGTGACAGTCTCGTAGGCGATCCCAATGATCTTGCTTTCGATCAGAGTTTTTGTTAGCGCGGGGTTTGGCGCTAGATGCAAAAAACAAAATAAAATTTGCCCTTCATAAAGATAGGGGAATTCGGCCTCTTCGGGTTCTTTAACTTTGACGACGAGCTCGCTGTTGAACACCTCTGCATGAGACTTCACAATTTCAGCTCCGGCGTCTTCGAACATTGCATCGGAAAACCCCACGCGTTCTCCGGCGCTTTTTTCAACGAGAACCTTGTGTCCATGTTCGACAAAAGCATGTACCATTGCGGGGGTTGCTCCCACGCGGTATTCAAAGCTCTTGATTTCCTTAGGAATGCCGATGATCATGAGTGTAAAACCCGGTTTGTGTAGAAAACTGGTTTAAAGACAATGAGGTGACAAAAACACACCAACAATTTACAATGAAATTGCGTTTTAATGCCAGAAAATTAGGATGGTTGACAGGGTACAAGACATTAAAAAAAACTATTTTAATCTCTCTGCGTTCTTAGCGGCTCCGCGACTTTGCGTTTTCTCTCTTTACCGGGTGTTGTCGTATTTCGGGTAATAAACGCGAAGTCGCGGAGCCGCTAAGAGCCAAAGATAAACTCTTTTAATGTCCGGTGCCCTGGGATGGCTGAGGAGTGTTTAGCCATCTGTCGCCGGTAACCGTTCACGGGGTAAGTCATGATCGATATCAAGCTAATTAGAGAACATCGACAATTGATCGAAGAAAAACTCCAAAGAAAAGACCCGGAGATTACTCTTGGACTTGTCGTTGACCTCGATCACCGCATCAGAACCTTGAAGACGCAAGGCGAGCAGCTGAAAGCAAAAAGAAATGCGGTCTCCAAGCAAATTGGAGAGATGATGAATCGGGGAGAAGATGCGAGCATGATCAAAGAAGAGGTGGCGGGGATCTCGGCGGAAATCCATGCCATTGATCATGAGCTGCGTCCTCTCGAAGAAGAATTTGCTCTCGAGCTTGCAAAGATTCCCAATGTCCCGATGGATGATGTGAAAGTGTCGCAGGATCCAAAGGATAATGTCGTCTTAAAAGAGGTAGGAAAAAAGGCGCAATTTGATTTTCCCTTCAAAAACCATTTGGAATTAAATGAGTCCCTTTGCCTTTTCGACTTCGAGAGGGGAGGCAAAATCACCGGAACAGGGTGGCCCATCTATCGCCATTGGGGGGCACGGCTCGAATGGGCATTGATTCAGTACATGATGCGCGTCAATATCGGCAACGGTTTCCAACAGTGGATGCTCCCCGCTTTGGTCCGCCCCGACGTGATGTTCGGATCAGGGCAGCTTCCTAAATTCGACAATCAGCAATTTAAGCTCGATGATCCCGATTATCCTCTTTACTTGATCCCTACAGCAGAGGTGCCTCTCAATGGATTGCATGCGAATGAAATCATTCCCGAAGAAGCGCTCCCTTTAAAATACGTCGCCTATACCCCCTGCTTTCGTAGAGAAGCCGGCGCTGCAGGTGCCAACGAACGGGGGCTCATCCGCACACATCAATTTAATAAAGTGGAAATGTTTGTCTATACCAAGCCCGAGAACAGCGCCGATGCCTTTGAGGAGATGATTGCCAACGCGGAAGAAATTTTAGAGGGATTAGGGCTGCATTACCGCAGTGTTTTGCTTGTGACCGGCGACATGTCATTTGCCTCAACCCGGACTGTCGATCTCGAAGTGTGGCTGCCCGGACAAAACAGGTATTATGAAGTCTCTTCGATTTCCAATTGCACCGACTATCAAGCGAGGCGGTCGCATATCCGGTTTAGAAAAAAAGGAGAAAAACCCGAATTACTCCATACCCTCAATGGATCGGGATTGGCCACTTCACGGTTGATGGTCGCTCTCCTCGAAAACAATCAAAATGCCGACGGCTCTGTCAATATCCCTGTCGTCTTACGCCCCCTTCTCGATGGAAAAAGCAAGCTGGAAGCTTGTCCCTCTTTATGAAAAAAACCTCTCTTGGGGTTTTTCGATCAAAGATCTAAGGCGCGTTTTAACCTCTGGCTTCCGGATTCACCAAGTATCCTAAGATGCTATTATAGGCTGTCAGTGGATTTAAAATGTCCTCTATATCGGGGTTTCCTTCAAAAAAACGTCCAAGAGCTTCTGTGAGATCATCCCAGGAACCTTCGGGCAGCTGTTCTTTTAGGGAATTGAGTAAACCCAGCAAAACGGTTTCTTCCTCTGTCTTCGGTTCCATCCGTCCTTCCAGCATATCGAGAAACTCTTGTCCTGTTATCCACCCTGTTTCAGCTTTGTACAAGACTGCCAAGGCGATGGCAATCATGACAATCTTTGCCATGGCGGCAAGCTGATTGATGCGATCCTCGGTGATAGGAGCCCCCTCTTCGGTCGTGTTGACTAACAAAGCCATAAGGAGATAATTCACTTGATCGCTTCTAACTTTATCGATCACTCCTTCCGCAAAAGAGATGGCAAAATCCATGTTAAAAACCGCCTTTCCTCCTGTATCCATCGAACGGCCAATCTCTTCGGCTGCTGTAGAATAGACAAGTCCCGTTATAAATAAGTTAATTGCTAAGATCGTTTGCTCTGTCATATCGGGAGGAAGAAAAGGAACAACGACATTTGCTGCATCTTGGATGGGGTTCACCAACACCATATCCGTACTTGCCACGTCGACGATATTCGTATAATCGCCGATAAATGTCGCTGCGATCAAAAATCCTACGGCAATCACCGGAATCGCCTCTGGAGCCTCATCTCGATAATGGCCGATAAAGTCGGTTGTTCCATTAATATAGTCATTCCACAAATTCCCGGAGTGTTGAAGATTGAGCTCCCTTTCCCGGGTGGGAGCGGATACTGAAGACAGATGCTCCTGAAATTCAGATGATGATCTGATCGCAAGCCTGGTTTCTAGAGGCGTATCCCTTTCCATTGCCGCTATCCAAGAGGGAGATTGCCGCTCAAGAAAATATAAATAGGTAGGCGATTCCATCTCCTCGGCAATCCTTTCTTTCTGTTTTCCCAGATTCTCGATCCAAGCGTCCAACATTTCATTGATAATTTCCGATTGTTTCTCCATAAGAACAGCCCCGATGGAGTTCCCGTTCCCAAGATCCAGTTGAGGCAAAGGCAAGACGGGGTTGGACATTGACTGAAGGATTACCATGAGGGTTTCTTGGCTTGGCGAAAGTGTCGACTTCGTTAGGTCGACGCCGACTTTCGTCTCCTGCTCTTCTTCGACAGAGGTTACCGGAACAAATGACGTCTCTGAAGTACTCGTTTCATGAATATGCGGATCTATACCCATGATCATGTCCTTTTTTTTAACGATTACGTTCGGGTTTTCCCCTCTAACTCATCGTTTTGGAGAACGCTGTTCTCCGGGCAGGCCTGTTTCTTCGGTCGAGATGGCATCTATCGCGTTTTGCGGATGCTCTAAAATTGCGATAGTTGACTATTCTCGCTCGGCTGAATTGTTTGGCCGAGAAAATGGATAAGGCCTATTCGGCTGAGAGAGGGAAGAGGAGATTGCGAGAAAATTTGGGTCTGTGTAAAATTACCCTTTCTATAAGCACAGTTAGCTTAAGGAAATATAACGCGAAATTTCTCCAACTCCCTATTTCTATTATAGCAAATATTGAGTTTAAAAAAAATAAAAAGGAGAGAGACTAAATAAGATGATTCTTATTTGAATTAAAATAGGATTATTTGTTTAGTTTACAGTTTTTTATGGTAGAACGGTCCACTCAAACAACGCCGCCGCATTTTAAAGGAAAAGAGGCCATTGGGCACGTTGCAGAAGCTCAAGCCCGAGGAATTCTATCTTCAGCAGAAATGCATGGGACAGAAATGTCTGGACATCTTTCATCGGGAGCAGATGCGGCAAGGGAGACAGCTGTTGTTTTGCTGATGATTTGGTTGATGTTTTCCCATGTTCCGTTCTTTTTCCTATCGAGCCTTAATATGATCGTCATTTTTGCAGCGGGCTGGTTGGTGTGGAAGAGTGGTCGAAGTGCTTGGCTGGCATGGTTCAGACTGGAGAGAATGCACCGGATTGTGGAACAAGAGCGTTGGGAAATTCAGCATCATCGGCAACAAGAAAGGGAAGAGTTGAAGGAGTTGTATCGGACAAAGGGATTTGAAGGACAGCTATTGGAGGATGTCGTGAATGTGTTGATGGCAGACGAGGATCGCCTGTTGCGAGTGATGGTGGAAGAAGAGCTTTTTCTCTCATTAGGATCCCATGAACATCCTTTAAAGCAAGGGCTAGGTTCGGCAATAGGGGCGTTGAGTGCAACAGTCGTTTGCTTGCTTGCCGTGTTTCTTTTTCCCGCTTTTGGGATGTGGATAGGAAGCGTCTTAGTGTTAGGGTGTGCTGCAGGGGTTTCCGCATATTTTGAAGGAAATCGCCCAATCCCCGCCATCGTGTGGAACCTTGGGTTAGGGGCCCTTGCGTGGGGGTGCGTCTATTTTCTCTTTGAATATGTACAGATCCTCTGAGGAATCACATGATGGCCTCTCTAGCTGAAACACCGGACACAGGCGGGGCAAGAAAGCCCTTAATTTTTGAAGAGTATTTCGAGCTGGGCCAACAGGAAGTCCTCAGCCCCTTTCTCACTCCCGGCTCACGGTCTTGGGGCGCAAATATTTCCCTTAAAACCTCCATTCTGGCCGCCTTGCTTCTCTTTTTTTCTTTTGTTCTGTATCACTCCCCCTCAACCCTGCCCTTTTCGCAGCTTCTTTTAATTGGAGTGTATTTTCTCGCAGGCGTCCCTTCTCTAATCGAGTCCTTCGAAGACCTGGTGAATGTCGAAATCAACATCGATGTTTTAATGACGCTTGCTGCTTTTTCCTCCGTTTTTATCGGCAGCGGAATGGAAGGGGGCCTTCTGCTGGTTTTGTTTGCCCTATCCGGCTCCATGGAGGATGCCGTAAGGACAAAGGCAAAAAGTGCGATCAACAGCTTGCACAGGCTCTCGCCGACGACGGCATTTGTCCTTAAAGAGGACGGAGCTCTTGTGGAGCATTCTGTGAACGAGGTCGCAGTGGACTCCTCCATTTTGATCAAGTCGGGGCAGATCGTTCCACTCGACGGCGTGGTTATCGACGGTGTCTCTTCTGTCAATCTCGTGCACTTGACGGGAGAAAATTTTCCCGTTAGGAAGCAGCAAGGAGACGAGGTTGCTGCGGGGGCTTTCAATCTTGAAGGGGCCTTAACGTTGCGTGTCATCCGGACGAGCAGCGATTCCACCCTTGCCCGCATTATTCAGCTTGTCATACAAGCTCAGGAGGCCCGCCCTAGACTGCAGAGGTGGTTTGATCGGATGAGCAAACGCTATGCGATTACGATCATTGGCTTAGCGCTGTTTTTTGCTTTAACTCTTCCGTTTCTCTTTTCCATTCCCTATTTGGGAGTTGAGGGATCCGTATATCGCGCCGTGGCTTTTCTCATTGCCGCCTCTCCATGCGCTCTGATCATCGCCTTGCCCATTGCCTATCTCAGTGTGGTGAGTGTTTGCGCAAGAAATGGCATTCTGCTTAAAGGGGGAGTTGCGGTGGATGCTTTGGCTAAGTGCCGTGCGATGGCGCTGGACAAAACCGGGACCTTGACGACAGGAGATTTGACCTGCCTCTCCTTTAACAGTTTGTTTTCGGCCGGTCAAAGTGAAAAGGACCGAGCATTGGCGATCGCTTGCGCTTTGGAGAAAAATGCCGTTCATCCCATTGCCAAGTCCATTTTAGAGTATGGAAAAGACAAGCCGAACATTCCCGTCGCAATCAAACAGTTTAGAGCGATCCCCGGCTATGGCTTAGAGGGCAAGGTGGGAATCGCCGATGAGAATCATGCTGCTTACATTGGACATCCCGACTACATCCTCGATAAACTCTCCTTGGAAAACAGGCAGCATCTGCAAGAAAACATGGAACAGGTGCAAAAAGAGGGGGAGCTCATCGCCGTTCTTCTCATCGACACAAGCCTGTATGTGTTTCGTTTTAGCGACACACTTCGCTCTAACATTCGCGAGACGTTGGATTCTTTGAAGCAAGACCGGAAACTTTTCGTCGTGATGCTCACCGGCGATCATGAAAACAGCGCCCGACGCATTGCAAATGAATTGGGAATCGAACATTATCGGGCAAATCTACGTCCTGAAGATAAACTTGAGTATGTCTCTGAACTCTCGCAGAAAGGGGGATTGGCGATGGTGGGAGACGGGATCAACGACGCTCCGGCACTTGCTCGAGCAACTGTTGGGATTTGCATGGGAAAGGTTGGAACGACAACGGCGATGGAAGCGTCCGATATTGTCCTTTTGCAGGATAATATCGACCTGCTTAGCTGGCTTGTCGGCAAAGCGGTCAAAACGCAAAGGATAGTCAAGCAAAATCTAACAATAGCGACAGCGGCGATTGTTATTGCCAGCTTCCCTGCTTTGGCCGGATGGGTTCCCTTATGGTTGGCGGTGATTCTGCATGAGGGCGGGACCGTTCTTGTGGGACTCAACGCTCTCCGCCTTCTCAGGAAATAACCCTAATTTTTATCCGAGGTCATCCTCTACGGTTGTACATAATCTTGACAGAGCACTAGCCTCTTGCGATTGTCCAAGCCCGGAGCTCTGGTCCCGCCGAAATCTCAATTAATGTGTATAAACCCGGGTTATACTTGAATTTGAACGAAAAGACGTGTATATTTGCCGGAGGTCTGAACCAAGTTGCAAAGATAGCTCGATTGTGGTTTATATACGAGAGAACGAACATCTCTATTAGAGAGGCAATGATGACACACTCGGAACAGCCGCTCTCTTCTAAATTAGAACAGGCCATTCACGATGAAACACAAAAATTTAAAGAGTACTATCTTTGGCTCGAACAAGCCATGCCCCCTGCTTTCTTTAAAGAGGTAAGCGACGAAAACATCATTCTCATTGTCCACGACCTCATCGGTTTTCCTCTGCAGGAACATTTCACTAGAATTCATTTAAAACGCTCTTCTATTGTGATTTGCCTTGATAGTGCCGATGCGGATCTAAGAATTCTCAAAGGCTATGCCCTCTATGGCATCAAAAACTACCAAGCCTACGTCTCCTCTTTTCCTCCCCCAATGCCGGAGGCCGCTGAGAATTTACGGATTGTTCAAATTTTTTTCAGCGAAGCGATTGAATGCGCGGAAGCTCCTTGGCCGATAGAGTCTAAAGAAGAATTGCGCGCGCTTGTCAAACAGCGAAATCCCGACGTTACTGATAAAGAATTTGAAACCATCATTTCCTCCATTAATATCCGCTTTCTACGCTCTCTTCCTATCGACAGGTTAATTTTGGCTCTCGACATGTTCTTTCGAGCAAAAACCCGAGACAACTGCCAATATGAAGTGCGCTATAACGAAAACTGGAAAGAAGAAGATGCTCCCTCGATGCAAATTGTCTTGGCATGGCGCAATACCCCGAAACATCATTTTTTTTATCGGATAGCCCGCATTATCCACAGGTATGGCCTGGTCATGAAAAAGGTCAATGCAGCGTATATCGACCCCTATAGCAAGCAGAATATCTTAGTCATGGCTCTTGGCCTTCACGGAAGTCGGGGAGAGGCAGTGTGGGATGTCGCCGATATACCGGATTTTTTAAGAGAGCTGGCCACGGTGAAATATTTCGCCAGCTTTGACCTCATCGATCGACACTTAATCAAAAGAAAGGTGATTCCCGGAAAACTAGGAAATTTTATGCGAGCGGCGATGAGTTTTGTCCATCAAGCTTTAGTGAATATCGATGTCAACCTCTACACTCTTGAAAGAATCGAAGAAGATTTGTGCCGGCATCCGGAACTCACGGAGCAAATTTGCCGGGCATTTGAACTGAAATTTGATCCAAATAGCTGCGATTATGACAAATATTTAGAGGTCAGGGAACGGTGCCTCCATGATATCGACCACTTAGATACGGGTCATCCGGGCAATGACCTCCGGAGGAAAAACGTCTTGCGCCAAGCGATGAATTTGATTCATTACGCTTTGAAAACCAATTACTATCGACTCAATTATACAGCAATTAGTTTCCGAATTGATCCCAAATACCTCGACGACATCCCTTTTCATCGGAAAGAAAAGTTTCCCGAGCTTCCTTTTGGGATCATTTATATCAAGGGAATGCACTTTTTTGGCTTTCATATTCGTTTTAAAGATCTTGCGAGAGGAGGTCTTCGCACTGTTTACCCCACTCATCGAGAACATGTGTTGACGGAACAAAATCACGTCTTCACAGAGTGCTACCATCTTGCCTTGACACAACAGAAAAAAAACAAAGACATTCCTGAAGGAGGTTCGAAAGCAATCATCTTCTTAAAACCGTATGATCGGCTTGAATCGGAAGCCATGATCCTGAAAAAGGAACTGGAAGACTCGCAAGTAAGCTCCGAAGACATCCAGCTCAAACTCGACACTTTTCGCGAAGAGCAAAAAGTCGAGTACTTGTATCAAGCCCAGCGATCTTTTATTGAGAGTTTGATTACGATCGTCAATTGCGAGCCTGATGGAACCATTCGGGCAAAAAGCATCGTCGACTATTGGAAACGCCCCGAATACATCTATTTGGGACCGGACGAGAATATGCATGATTCGATGATTCAATGGATCGCTGAATTTAGTAAAAAATACGGATACAAGCCCGGCGTTGCGTTTATTTCCGGAAAACCGAAATTGGGGATTAATCATAAGGAATTTGGGGTTACCTCTTTAGGTGTCAATGTTTACATGGAAGCTCTCCTCAAATACCTGGGTATCGACCCATATAAAGAGACGTTTACCGTCAAAATGTCCGGAGGTCCCGACGGCGACGTCGCCGGGAATCAACTGCGCAATTTGTATAACTACTACCCAAAAACCGCCAAACTCGTTGCGTTAACAGATATTTCAGGGACCATTTTCGATCCGGGAGGACTCTATCTCGACGTCCTTGTTGATTTGTTTTATCAGACAAAATCCATTAAATTTTATCCGCCCGACAAGCTGCACGAAGGAGGATTTCTCGTCGATAAGCAAACGAAGCGGAAGCAAACGGCTTTTGCCCAGCAGACTCTGTGTTGGAGAATGGAGCAAGGACAGCTGAGAGAGGATTGGCTCTCGGGAAGTCAGATGAATCACCTATTTCGGAATAACGTACATCAAGCCAAAAGCGATATCTTTATTCCTGCCGGAGGACGTCCGCGAACACTGAATCGAAGCACCGTCGATACTTTCCTGGATGTGACGGGGCGTCCTACATCTCGAGGAATTGTCGAAGGGGCAAATCTCTATTTGACTAACGATGCCCGGCATTTTCTTGAAGAAAGGGGGGTTCTCGTGATCAAGGATAGCTCAGCAAATAAAGCGGGAGTGATTTGCTCTTCTTTTGAGGTGATGTGCGGATTGGTTTTGGACGAAAAGACCTTTTTGGAATATAAGCGAACCCTTGTTTATGAGATTCTCGACAAGCTCAAGCAGTGTGCCGCCGACGAGGCGAACTTGTTGTTTGATACTCTGAAAAAAAGGGGGGGCTATCTTACAGAGATCTCGGATGAAATTTCTTCCAAAATCAATGCCTACACCTACCAGCTTCTTGATCATCTCGAGTCCTTCCCGCTGCCCGGAGATCCCAATGATCCGCTGATAAAAACATTTTTAAGCTACGCCCCTTCCACCTTGATGAAGACATTTCCCGCTCAACTTCTTAGTGAAATCCCTGACCACCACAAAAAAGCGATTATTTCCTCGCATCTTGCTGCCGATCTTGTCTACAAAAAGGGTCTTGATTGGCGTCCATCTCTTATCGATATTCTTCCTATCCTCTTAAAAGAAAGAACGTGAGCGCGAACCTGTTTTAACGTGAGTTCGACGTAAGAAAATGAGTGTATTTTTGACCTTTTCCCTTCTGAATTTGCTTCGCTTCTTGGAAATAGCGCAAGGCTATTCCCTACGAAGCTCATCAAAGTCAGGAGAAAAAATGTCTAAAAATCCACTTCATTTCTTACGTCGAATCCACGTTGTTTTAGGCCAGGCCTTCGCAAAGTGTTTTGCTTGGCCAGTCGTCGAATAGGAATTTTCCGTTCTCAAACACTTTTTCATTGTCGGCATAAATCACTCCGTCATCCCTAAGATCGCAAATGAGATCCCAATGCAATGCTGATTGGTTCTTGTTGCCTGTTTCAGGATAACCCATTCCCAAAGCAGTATGGAAAGATCCCCCGATTTTCTCATCAAATAAAATATCTCTAACCCCGGTAGTGACGCAAAAGTTAGTCCCAATCGCGATTTCCCCTACATATTTTGCCCCTTCATCTTGTTCGATCATCCGTCGAAGAAAATCTTCATTTCGAGATGCTTTAGCTTCTTTAACAGCCCCATTTTCAAAAATCAACTCGATCCCATCAACCTCGACCGACCGATAAATTGTTGGAAAGTCGTATTTTACTATGCCGTTAACGCCGCCATCCGGAGCGTTCAGATTCGGGCCTGTATAAATTTCCCCATCCGGGAAATTTATTGTCCCGCAAAGATTAGCCCACTTCATTCCTGAGATATTGACGTATAAATCCGTTCCATTGGAATTTTTGAAATGAAGCTCTTTTTTGTCGGAAAAATAATCGACAGCCTTTTGTTGTGCTTTTCCTAGAGCTTGCCAACTCTCGATAGGATGTTCATGATGCAAAAATCCGGCATGAAACACAAAGTCTTCAAATTCTGTTGTTCCCATTAAAGCAGTTTGCGCAGCTCCGGCATTAGGGAAATGGGTTCGGCACCAACGTATATCTCCGCGAGCTTTGCGGTCGAGGATCATTTTCATAATCGATTGAGTAGCCTTTGAAGCCAGAGTATGCCTTTCCAAGGGAACGTTTGTGGCTGCTTGAGTGTTTCCGGGCGCATAGATAAAAAGAAAACGATCGAACTGTTCTACTGCATATTGCTTTAATTGAGGGGGATGAAGTAGTTGAACGTCGGATGCATTTTTCAAAAAATATTCATTAAGTCGATCGTGATTAAGCAGGAGTTCTGGATGGGCGCCGAATTGAACGCATTTTTCATAGCAGGCTTCAACCAAAGGCAGTGCTTCAATATCAGCTTGAATTAACACACGCTGCCCGCTCTCTACCTCAAGGGAATAAGCAACTAACAGCTCTGCCCACTTATCGAGTCTAAAATCTCTCATCGTGTTACTGATTATTTTTTTACTTAATAATCCTACTAAAAAGCAGATAAAAAGTAACCTAAAAAAAATAGGGTTTGGGGTGAGATATTTTCATAGAGAAACTGAGCTGTGATGGAAGACGTGGAGTCCATCTCCTTAAAAACTCTTCAAGATTTTCATCACCACACAGTTTGGGAGCAAGTGCAGTACCCTTGCAAGTATTGAATAGAAAACGGAATTCTCGATGTGAGTTTTTCCCTTTAAGGCGGCTTTAATCATATATTTTGCCATCTTCTTCGGTCCCCAAGCAAATGGGACATTTCCTTTAAGGCCATCCGTAGCAATTGGACCGGCATAAACAACAGAAAAGGTAATATTTTTCTGATGGTAAGTTAATGAGAGTCCCTCGAATGCTTTTGCGATCGCGGCTTTCGATGCAGCATAAGCGCTGCCTGTTGGCGGGGCAAAAATTGCATTAATAGAGCTTGTAGCTATAAAATTAGTGCCTGTACTATTCAAACTAGTTGGTAACCATTCTTCTATCCAGTTTAATACTCCAAAGTAATTGGTTGCGAATATCTCCCGGTGTTTAGCAACCAAAAAATTAGAGGAGGATTCACAAGCTGCCTCTCCTGCGATACCGGCATTCAAGAAAAATAGTGCGGGAATGATTTTCTTCTCTCGTAAGCTCTCAGAAACCCTTTTCACCTGTTCAGCGACTGAAACATCACAAATATAGGGGATAAAATTATCCGGTCCAAGTGATTTTTTTAAAGTGTTTAGCTGTTCGATCGAACGTGCAATGCCTACTACAGTCCAACCTGATTTTATGAGTTCTTCCGATAGTGATTTGCCAAGTCCCTTAGATGCTCCTGTGACTAAGGCAACCCGATCCTGTTCTTTTTCCATGAACCTATCCGTAAATTGTTATTCGTTCAGATTTTTTCATTGTTCTTTACTCGAAGTTGGCTAAGTTGGGACCTGTTTTGAAAAAGGAGACATCTTTCGCGACGATTGTTTTAGGTGTTATCTGTACCATTACATCCAAGGGATCGACGATATTCTTTACAAACCATGAATTCCATTTTTGCTTATCATTTCCCAAGTATTTTGATACGAAACGTTTCAGTCGATCATTGTCAATATTACTCAGCTGAGCTTTTCCCCGAATTCCCACATGCCTGAGGATACCTTTTTCTAAGTCAAAGTCGACCGTTCCTACCGCGCAGCATGGTTCCTTCTTCAACCGCATAATGAAGCTATCTTCGGTTATTCCGAAAATCCAAAGGAAAGAGTTTTCCCAAATAAACCAAACCGGAGAATCTCTGGGCTCTCCATCTTCAACTGTTGATAAGTGCGCCATGAGAGGTTTTTTAAGGACGGAATCAATCTCAAAATCTTTCTGAGTGTTCATCGATAGTCATTTCTTGTTGACCAAACCTTATTGAAATCCTGTGATGCCGATAGTATTCACCAAAATATCTAGTTTTTCAAAATTATCAATCCTTCCTCTGCTTTTCTTGCCCATAAATTTCTCCCAAAAGTGGAACTTGGGTTTAAGGGATGAGATTAGCACAACAGATTGTGGAATATACACATTTAAATTCACGCCATGGGCGAATTGCGATTTTGCGATTTCGGTTGATAATGCGCAGGTACTAGTTTCACCACTCATTTAAAGCATGGTTGTTAGTGTAAAACACAGAGACACAGAGAGCACAGAGAAGGCC
>JBAUVX010000251.1:0-10760 GCA_049583465.1 Waddliaceae bacterium
CAGGCTTCTCGATTTTGGAGAAAATTGCTAGCTCATACGGTGTGTGTCAAACTGAATATGGAATTAGGCAACGAACCTTTACAGTTTGAAGGTCTCATAACGCATTAACAATTCGCCCATGGGGTTATAGAGATCATTCCCAATTGAGAATCACCTTTCCACATTGCCCCGACTCGACGAGCTCAAAGGCTTCTTGAAATTTTTTTGCAGGATACTCGTGGGTGACGATTGGGTGTAAGTCCAACCCGCTTTCCAGCAGGCTGATCATCTTGTACCATGTGGAAAAGATTTCTCTGCCCCAGATTCCTTTTATTGTGAGCATTTTAAAAATAATCAAGTCCCAGTCGATAACAGTATCGGGAGGAAGAATTCCTAAAAGAGCAATTCTGCTTCCGGGCTGTGAAACTTGAAGAAGGGAGGAAAAGGCCTCCGGGTTTCCCGACATTTCCATGCCGACAGAAGAAAATCCTTGTTCAATGCCCAGTTCGTTGAGAGCTTCTTGCAGAGATGTTTGTCTAACATTGACCGCCGCTGTTGCCCCCATTTTTTTTGCCAGCTCTAAGCGATAAGGATTGACATCTGTAATGACTACATGGCGTGCTCCTGCCTTCTTAGCAACAGCGGCACCCATGAGTCCAATGGGTCCGGCTCCGGTAATGAGGACGTCTCTACCGGTGAGATCAAATGTCAGCGCCGTATGGACGGCATTGCCATAAGGATCGAAGATGGCTGCAATGTTGTCTTCAATTTCTTCCGGCATGAGAAAGACATTTTCTCCCGGAAGGGCAAAATATTCAGAAAAACAGCCAGGTTTATGGTAGCCGATTCCTTGAGTATTCAAGCAGAGATGTTTGCGGCCTTTGCGGCAATTTGGACAAAGGCCGCAGGTAAGGTGTCCTTCGCCGCTAACCCTGCCGCCAACGTTTAAGCCTTTGACATGTTTTCCAATTTTTGCGATTTCGCCGACAAATTCGTGTCCAATGACCAAAGGAACGGGGACATTTTTTCGAGCCCAAGAGTCCCAATTTAAGATATGCAGATCCGTGCCGCAAATGGAGGTTTTGCGCACTTTAATCAGCACTTCATTGTCCTGTATGCTAGGAATAGGGGTGTCTTCCCACCAGAGTCCTTTTTCAGGATATTTTTTTATGATACTGTCCATCAGACTTGTTGAAAAGCGGGTGTAGATGAAAGGAAATTATAAGTGATGGACGATTAATAATCAAGGATTATCAGGATTTGAAGCGCAACGTGATAATCTCACCCATAAAACTAAATGTCATTTTCTAAGGGATTTTTTTGCTCTTCTTCGAAGGCAAACTTGGACAAGTTTGGCAAGAAGAAGAACAAAAAAAGATCCAACCAATGTAACCCACATTCCGCATGTTGCGCGGGCGATTTCTTCATCTTTTTAATTCTAAGTGGATTACAAAATCTCGATTGGTGACTACAGACCAAGCTTCGATTTTAGAATCAAAAATCTATTGAAATCACCTCCCGCAACATGCGGAATGTGGGATGTAAGGCTATTTTCATAATTTCGTCAGGGAGTCGGACGGCTGCAAAGGGCATCTGGTCGGGAATCTCTGTCACTGAAAGTTTGTTTTTTGACTTTTTCTTCGAGCCAGCTAATCCAATCGGCAACATCTTTTGAAAATGCGTCAAATTCAGCAGCTTCCTTGAAGCTCTTGAGCGCTTGCCGGTCTTCACCCATAGCTACATAGCATAAGCCTATATTGTACATGACCGTAAAATCTTTTGCGTGATGTTCGATGTACTTTTTATAATAAAAAATCGCGTCTTTACCATGATTAATGGAGTATAGAAACTGAGCAATATTGAAGCAAGTTTCATGCGCGCCGGGCATGCTATAAATATTTTTTGCTATTTTTCTTGATAGATCCAATAAATTTTCAATTAAACCGTGGTGAGTAGATTTTATTTCTTTGATAATTTTATGCACGAATAAATTAAATATTTTAGGATCCCAACGGCTGAAATTTATGTGTGAAATAATTGTTCGCAAATCACACTTATCTTTTGTTTTAGTTAAATGCTTATGAAAATTAAAGAAATCACCTGGGCCAAATTCATAAATAAAATCTTTAATAGCTTTTCTGGTAAATGGCAACTCTTTAAAGTGAGTTCCGATGCTAAACACTGACGTTTTAATGCCCTCCCTTACTTGTTGATGCCAATAATCACCACCACACGCTTCAACAAATTTACCTAAAGCATGAAAATTTACCATCATCGAAAATGCTCCACCATGAGTCGCAATGCGCGGTTTAAGACGACCCTCAATCTCCGATAGATGACAGTATCCGTTATCTGAGACAATTAATAACAATTTGTCACTGCTAATTGACATAAGATTTCTAATAACGGAAAAATGCGCTATAGGAAAAGTGAAGCTAGTCTCTGTTAACGAGTATTGATATTCCTGTAAAATTGTATCAATAATCGGATCAGCATAAACATTCTTGGGAGCATTGGAAAAATCCATCGACATGTTTACTTTATTGATGTCGATATTATTTAAATCACTATCCGTAGCGTATTTTTTATCGATGGATAGGTTGATTCTACCTTCCTGTAGAGTTTTGTTGTTGATTCTATATACATCATGCGGAATAGAATCAAATAAATAATTAGAAATTACAGTAATAGGGTTATTAAGCGTATCGCTATTCAGTACAGTTTTATTATTCATCAAGAGGATTTCTTTATCGGATATGGCATTAAAAATGACAAAGTCTAATTTACCTTCTTGTAAATATTCACTGAACTGCGGTTGAGTACGCCAAAATGCAATATTGCTTTCCGTAAAATCTGACATCAGATAGACAATTTTAATGTCTTTTAGATTAAGTTCCTGTTTTTTTTCAAAAATACGCATTAAAAAATAATAACTGAACTTTCCCGGACCAGTTCCCAATTCTAAAACATAATAAGGTTGGTTGGGATCATTCTGCTTAGATTGTATTTGATCCAATATAAATCCAATAACTACCTCAGCATAACAGTTAGCAATGTAGGGGTTGCTGGTAATATAAAAAGGTACTGAGCCTGTCCATGCATCGATGCCGGCAGTATCGAAATACTCTGCCTGCCATTGCCAAAGTTTAGATTGGGAAAAGCGTTTGCCTTCCTCAATAGTCATCGCATTTTCTTCATTTGTCATAAAAAATCCTCAAAATTTCGTAAAAAAATATTCTATTTGCTAAACTCTAAAAATTGCTACTTTTTTTTGTCGGAGAAAGACCATGAGTATTACCGATACTTTTTTAGGGCACAACGCGTCTATACCACCATGTGAAAATCATCTCCCTTTAACCATAGAAAAAGAGAAATCCAATTCCAATCAAAGATGTGCAGGGATAGCCCGTGATCAACTCAATATTCTTGTTATTAAAGGCAAATCCAATCCCCAATATCAAGTCAGAGTCATCACTCAAGAAGAATGTCGTATCGTCAAACACCCTAGTATTAAGGTTTTCTCAGCTCCTATACGCATTCAATCCCCCTCTAATGCTGCTGATCGCAATACCTTAGAAGAAAGCATCGTCGTCAGAAGCAATGGTCTCCCCGCCTCTAAACGAGTTGAAACTGCTAAGACGCCCATATCTTCGGCGCATTTAGGCCATGTAGCAACTTGTATTGAGGCCATTGAATCGTGGATACAATGGGGTGTTAGCTCGGAGCAAAGCGAAGAAATCACGCAGCACGCAAAACGCTTGCTCGAGCAAGCCATATCTGCATCGGAAGAAGAGGTCGGAAATGTTTTACTTCGTTTGCAAACGGTACCCACACCGGAAAATGCAAAACGTATCTCATCACCTTCTCTATATGTCATGTTACTCGATGTTATGATGGCTTATTTTGACCGTGCCATGATGTTAGAAGACCCGACGGGCGTATTAACCGTTGAAACGCGTAAGAATTATCGACAAGTTTTAGGAAGGTGGGATGATGAATCAGCCTTTTTAAATCGATTCGGAGCGTTGCAATCCGTAGCGATTTATTATCGCCATGAATACTTAAACGAATCATTCAATCACATGACTGATCAGACCCAATGGCGGCAAGACTTGCACATGCCTCTTTCAGATGCATTGACTAAATTATCCGGAAATAATCCATTGGGATTGAAAAAGATCTATTCCATCGTGCAAAAATATTGGGGGAAAAGTTGGTATCCCGGGATACTTGTCGTACGTGCTCTAACCCATTACGCTGTTCATAGCGAAGCGACACTAAACGAACTGAAAGCCTTTTTAGGAGATATCCATCGTGATGATTGTAAAAATTGGCGCCTTATCTATGCCGGATCCATGGCATTGGCTCATGTGATGATTCATAGTGCCGATCCCCAAGTGCGGCAGCAAGCCTGGAATACTGATGGACAAGCATTAGGGTTCGCCTACTGGGTAGACATTTTTTGCCGGCGAGACTCTCTTCTCCATAAGAACAAGGCAGCTGCGGATAGTTTTTTAGCTGCTTTTTTTAAACTCTGCGATGAGGTGCAAGGAACTTGTTTAGACAAAACGATTAAAGACGCGTATGTCAAATTGGAAAGCACGTGTCGTCGGTTTAATTTGTTCGATTTATTGGATCGTTTCAGTCAACATCCCCTGCGTTCGCCTACTCAACTCAATGAATGTTTCCCACCTAAAATTCCTTTAGTATTACCTAGTCCCGTCATGACGTTTCCCGACGAAAAAGCCATGTTGCCGGAGGATGCTGCACAAATACATGTGCCTGCCATTGAAGAAGCTTTGGCTGCTTATTTAGAAGACAACACATTTGAGCAAAAACGCGAGGCGTTAAAACGGTGGTGTACGCTGATCAGCCAATGCCGGCAAGCGATATGGATGCATACACAGAAATTACATCGCTGGGTTGATCTCATTCAGCAAACATTGAAAAATGTAAGAGGGGAACATCACGCATTAAAAAGCGATTGGAAAGACTTTACTAACCGGCACAATTGCTCTAATACGGTCAGGGATCTAGGGATTTTGCACAACATGGTCGAGAAAATGGAGCAAGCAGATGCTTATGAAGCATTGGACCGCTTGATTGATGAACTCGACGAGGTTCCATGCCCAATCGATCCGGAATTTCTACAAACGATCATCAAGCATAGCCACCGGCTTGCATCACAGCTTTTAGAGCAAGCGGCGCAAAAGAATGCAGGCCGATATACAGCGACTGATGTTTACCGGCGTCTTCGCCCGGTAATGGCACGCCTTACCGGCGATCAACAGGTTCAGTTTTTACAAGAAGTAGGAGATTGCTACTGTCAAGCCCCTTTATCGGCTGATACGATAGCCACAGCTGCAGCCTATTATTATCAGGCTTGGGTGCTGTCTGAATCTAACGAGAGCCCCCCCCTTGCTTTGCAACAACGCCTCCCTTATATTTTGGCACTCCGCTGCTTTGTTGCTCTGAGTCGCCAGGCAAAGCAACAGCAAGGCACAGAAGAGATTGCACGATTATTGCCTTTGTTTCATCAAATAGAAATTTTTCGCCGCTATTTGAAAAACAAAGATGACGCACCGAGTACGCTGCGAGCCCGGTTTTTAACTCTGGATCAACAGCTCGAGGAAGAGACAGTCCTACCCTTAGTTAGAAAAGCAAAAGAAAGACATTTCCAGAGATTACAAGACTTACAGCCCATGTACGGCCATGATAAGGTTGATAAGTGGAATCACTACTGCCAACAGCTTTTTCCTTTAATAGAAACATGGCAGTGTCATCAAACAGTGGTAGGGCTAGTCAAGAGCTATTATCAAAAAATCGTCGCATCTTGCAAAGACGTACACCGGAATGCCAAAGAATGTGCCTCAAAAATTAAAAAAAGAGCAAATGATCAGATACGTCATATTGTGAGTAGTGACGCGATTACCGTTGCAGACGATGCACTTGACGGGTTTTTATCATCTGTCGATCTCAATTTTTGGCAACACATGCATCAAGAGTGGAAAAGCGAACAACACACTTTCCGTGAGACCATAAAGTCCCGTGTCAAACCTGCTGATGCTTTACGCCGATATGCGGATGCTTTTCAAGCTGTATTATCTGCTTGTTTACAATACTGTACAAAAACTATTGGGCGTTCTCATGAGGGAGCCTATTGTCTCTTTCACATGGATACGTCACCCTATACCGCCCTATTAACCGATGAACCCTTAACGATTGCGCTGCTTACTGAGAGTTATCAAAATGCGGATTACTGGGAAGATTTTTGCCGGTGTTTTGCCATGCTTGTGCATGTGATCACGGGGCATCGTATGCAATTGCACTATCTAGGGCAGGCTGTGTCGACGTCAAAACAGTTAATTGGTCCACCTGATGCGTTGGCCAAGGTTGTTGTTGAGGCAACGGCTGATAAGGCGTTTGAGCGACTCGCCCATGGGTTGGCATTAACTGCTGTGCAACCTTGTATTGGTGAGGACGATACAGATAGCTTGTGGCGACGCTATCAGGCGCAGCTAGGCTACACCATTGCTGATGATGAAAAGAAAGCGACACGTCAAGAGAAGGCGATACGATGTCTACAAGCGTTGGGCAATCATTATCCCGACATGCTGCAATCGGGTGGTCCGGCCGCACTGACTTGGCTGCTTGCCTGGTTGCGTGCAATCGCTTGGTATCATGGCATCTCAGCAGACGATCCATTTGCCTTAATTAAAGAGTTGTCTCAGCACACGCAGTCTTTGTTGCCTGCAAATGATCGCCAAACTTGGATGATCCATCCTGATTTTTTACAGGACATGGAGCATGCTTTAGCACAAGTGCTTCAAGAGCAAGCGGAAACGTTATTTGATGCTGAGGAAGATCTTGAAGAAAAAATTTCGTATGTCCCCATTGATCGTGACAGTCATTTTTTAGTGTTCGACCTTGGAAAAGATATTTTAGCGCCGGCTTATCGTGCGATTTCTCGGTGTAGAGACACTGCAGATCCTTTTGATCCTGTTTGGGACCCGCTAGAAAAAGAGTTGCAACGGATGATTCAAGATGTTTACCCGGAGCATATCCGTTTACAAACAGCTATAAAAAAGACAGATGATGCAATCAAACAACTCTACTTCCGTTCCGACCATCAGCAATTAGCGGACAAATGCGCGCGTGAGATGGCCCTCAAAAATATGCTGAATGCCGGGGATCCGCGGCCATTTGTACAACCTAAAATCGATGATTCCGTGCACTTTTTGGACACCTATTTTGCGACAATCTTGAGAGAGGTTTTGCAAGTAAACATCCGCCGCACACACCATCGAGATTTTTTGAGCCGGGTAGACGCCCACCTGAGCGTGTATCGACGCTTGCCGCCACCCTTGCGGGCCCTCTATTGCGCCCAATTGGATGACTTATTAAAGACCGCGCAAAAAAAGGATCGCCCTCCCCTTGAACATCTCCGTTATCTTTTATTGAACACGCCGGATCCTGACGGCAGCCGCCCCTGCCATGCTTTAGGCCACCCGGATAATCCCTTTGCCGGTTGGCATCGAAAAATGCAGGACATTATCCAAGCAGAACCGCCGGCAGAACTGAAAACGCCCATCGAAGTGCAGTGGTATGATCCCTATCGAAAATGTTTTGAAAAAGGGTATTTAAAAGCTGTAATACAAGCGCAACTCATCAATGAACAAAGCATGCGTTTTGATAAAGAACGTCGCCCGGCCCGTTGTCAGATCGGTCAACGGGTAGTGATTCCTCTCCGGTTTACCGGCAATGACGCATCACCCATCGACGCGTATGCCAAGGAATTGCCGGAAATGCCATTAATGCAGTACCAAGTTCAAATGCTCACTCAACGGATCAGCGGGATTGCTTTGCCGGTGACTTTATGTCGTTTTGCACCGGAAGGTAAAACACCCTACTCTGTTTTATTCTCCGAACCCGTTGAGGCAACCCTATTGGACCACATGGTCAGTGAGTGGCAGAGTGATCAGCCTCGTTTAAAAGACGGCGGTGATTTAACGGCAGTCGAATCTCAGCTGTCCGGCTATTATTTTACATTAAAATTTTTTGAACACATCTTGATGCGCTTTGATGATGCCCAATTTGCCAATATGGGCACAGTTGCATGCACGACGCCGGATAATGAACAGAAATTATGCCTGATCGAAATTGATGCCGATCACGCCTTTGCCGATTCTGTTGCTCTTTATGCCGATGAAAAAGAACCCGATGAATTGCGACACCGGGCGAATGTCAAAACGTGCCTCTATACATTTCAACATGCGCTCAACACTGTCGATAAGCAAGCGGTCGCTCTATTTTTATCCTTAGATCCCAAGGCTGTGTTGATCGAGTGGTTAAAAGCGTCCGATCGCCTCCACGAAGCCTATTTGTCGGGAGCAGTCAAACAAGGCAAGCTACATCGCGGTCTATTTCAAAAAGACGCGAAAAAACTCTATGCCAACAATCAGAGTTATGTGGGGTGTGTCACCCATGAAACGCTAGCGCTCAGTGTCTATCAGCGTTGGCGTCAATTGCAGCGGCTATTAAAAATGCCTCTAGACAACCTCACACTATGGGATGTACTCGAAGAAATGGAACCCCAATTAGTGGACTTTTATCCCCATCCGAGTACACATAAGAATCCATTTGTGCGCTTTAAGGAAGCCCGGTTAGCTTATCGAGAATTTAGTCTAAAAGAGGCGGATGACGAAAAGAATAAGCAGGCACGCCGCATTACTCAGCCCTATTTTACGACGACAAGTAGCAGTGAAAAGCAATTGTCACGATGCTTGGATCGACGTGTACACAAGCAAAATCAGAGTTTTGGCTACAAAGTACGCCATCTTGGGGAATCTGAAGCGGTGCGCTTAAGTCATCACATTGGCAACGAATCCCATATGATACGACCGAAACAACTGATTCGTCATTTGATTGCGTTCGATCAACTTTATGAACGCGTGGAGGTATTAAAAAAAGAAATTTCAAAAGTTTATGCCGGAGAGACGAAAATTTTTAACACATTACCTTCACCTGAATTGCTACTCAGCAGCATGAGCATGACGGAAATGTTTCGGGTGATTGTCGTCGAAGTTGCGGAAAAATTTCCCAATATGGCTGATCAACTACGCGCTTTGCGAGTAAAAAAACTCTTTAAAGAACGCCAGCAACTCATTTTAGCAGCGATTACCCCTGAGCAATATTGGCAATGCCAAAAATTAAAATTTTCCGGATTTACTGCGCTTACCGAAAATCAATTAAAAACCATTTTAAGCTATTGTCCCGGCTTGATTAGTTTAGATATCAGCGGTAGCGAGGAGCTGATCTATCAAGGAGAAAAGATGCAATTGTCGGCAAATGTGATTGATCAGCTCAGTCGTTATTGCCAATACCTGCACTATCTAAACAGTTCTCGACTGCCAAATATGGATATTATTGAGCAATTCAACTTAGGTCGTTATGTTGGCGTTTCAATGCCGCCGGTTGATTTTCCTAGACTTGAAGATTGGGTGATGGAGAACTCCCCAGTCAGGCAAATTAAGATAGCAGCTCCTTGTTTGCAAAGGATTTCATTGTTGGGATGTGAGCAACTGATCCAACTTGAAACAGGCAGTGCACAGTATGCTGCATTGGAAGATACAATTAATTTTCCTGATATTGATCTTTCCGCGGTTGCCTTTGGCAAAAACGATTGGGAAAGGTATTTTGGTGATGTTGGAGAAGAGCCGCCGCTGCCGGCCGACATTCGAAAGATTTTGAACCGTCCCTGCCCCTTTTGGAAAGGAAAGAGGGTGCAAGATACCCATCTACTGACGCTCATCCACAAAAGCGTCGACGGAAGGCCTCTCACCTTAAACAGCCTTGAGGAGCTGATTCAACGGCCACTAGGAGGAGGGCATGCGACAAAGTATCGCTACTACTGGGATGGAATTAAAAAAGAATTTGGGGATAGGGGAGTTGAGCGGTCCTATTGGGTCTTAATGACGAAAGATGTGTTAGAAGGAAGCCGTGACAAGAGCTATGATGAGCAGCGCGTACTAGTGGAAGAACACGCAAAAAGGACGGGACTTCCTTATGAGATGCCTCATGCATTAGAGGCAGCAGTCAGCATTCTCATGCACCACGCAAAGACCGAAGAGAGGTTGTATACGAACGAACCCTGGACCTATACCCGTTGCCAAGAAAAGTATTGCAGCAAATGGCCATTAGTTGTTGGTGGTTTTTTTGCCATGGGGGTCGGTGTCGGCTACTACGGTGCCATCCGCCACAAGTCCGACGGCTTCAGTGACAGCCGCGGCGTTGCCGGTGTCCGGAAGTTATGCGTGTCCGGCTAAGGCAGGAATGTTCAGTGGGAAAGAAGGCCCACCGGGGCAGAAGGCGAACAGACAACCGATGGCGCCGAAAAACCCCGACCATTGTGTCCTTGCGGTGAGCGTGCTCTGACTCTGCAAAAAGTGACAGTGAGTGGTCATGCTCCCTTCCAACAAATTCCAGAGCCGCGTAAACAAAATAAAAAGATGCCGGAAATACTGGGCGTTGAACTTCCCAAAATTTTACCGAAATCCAATGTACGTGTGGTCACTAGAAAAAATCGCAGAAAGTCTGTCTTAAGAAATTAACTTTACAACCCGGGTTTAAACTCTTCGAAATCTTTGGTGAGAGAGGAGTAATGTTGCAGCAGGTTTTTTTGAACCCACATTCCGCATGTTGCGGGAGGTGATTTCAATAGATTTTTGATTCTAAGTGGGTTACAAAATCGAAGCTTGGTCTGTAGTCACCAATCGAGATTT
>JBAUVX010000252.1:0-6047 GCA_049583465.1 Waddliaceae bacterium
GCTTCTCGATTTTGGAGAAAATTGCTAGCTCATACGGTGTGTGTCAAACTGAATATGGAATTAGGCAACGAGCCTTTACAGTTTGAAGGTCTCATAACGCATTAACAATTCGCCCATGGGGTTAAAAAGGGCATTTTTTCGCCGCGAGGACTTTTTCAGGGACGACTAGTTAAGGATAGGTTCCGGTTGTTGTTCGTGCATCCCGAGGGAAAACCCGTTGAGGAAAAACAGTAGAAACGCGACAGGAAAAAAAACAATCACCCAAAAGCAGAGCCAAAAACGAGAGCCATTATATTCAATACGATATTCCTTGTGAGTAAGTTCAAAATTGCTTCCTGTGATCAGAAGGGTAAGAGCAATCGGAAAGAAAAGAATCACCCAGAAAATTAACCAAAAATAGGAATAACGGTAACAGAGTTTAACTTTTTTTTGGGGCATTTTGCATCTCCATAATGCGTGATTATTGCAAATATTTTACATAACGTATTGAATATCTGCAACTTTTATCCCTTCTGAGACTCGGGCACATGAGCACATGACATAAAAATAAATATTTTATTCTCTTCGCGATCTCAGCGTTTTCTTTCTTGGCAGAGTCGCGCATGAAAGCAAGCAAGGCTCTCACTCGTTGGCAGTTTGATTTCGTATCCATCTTGCGTATCGATAAACCCAATACAATCCTCCTGCACCGAAAACGATAAGGGGAATGCCTGCTTCCTCGTAGCCTTCATTTCTTAGTATTGCTCCTAAAGTCACACTGAATATGCTCCCAATCGCACCTCGAGCCCCCTGATTCCAAGCTATCAAAGTGTCCAAACTATCGAGAGCTGGAGCCTCCTGGGAGGTTCCTATGGTAATTCTACAAACCCGATCAACACGCTGTGCAACCGCAGAATCTTGCTGCTGTTCGTCCTGAGGGTTTGGATCCTGAGTGTTTTGAAATTTACTCTGAGGGACGTTTCTTTGTATGGAATCATTTGGGTTCATTTTTTAATTTCTCCTTTAGAAAGTTTTGCAAGACTATAGCCGACATGCCCAATCAAAAACAATCTTTTTTACGCTCTGAGGCGATTGTTTGGGGTTTTTGGAGACAGTGACCGTGATTTTGTGTTGACGTGTAAACATAAGTTTTTATAAATTAAGTTTTTGCTTAGAGGGTGTCGTTAAATTTCGAATGGCTTTCTTTGAGATGATTTTCTCCCTAGGAAGGGAAGGAAGAGAACTCAAATTAAGCTGATTCCAAATTTGACGACACCCTCTAGCGCGTTAGATCCCTGAAACAAATATTTGGCCTTAATGGACGTTGAAACCCTCTCCCGCCTGCAATTCGGCTTGACGATCATGTTCCACTACCTGTTCCCCCCTTTGAGCATTGGGATCAGCTTGCTTTTGGTCATCATCGAAATCCAATTTCTCAGAACGAAAGCTCCCATCTACCATCAAATGGCAAAATTTTGGACAAAAATCTTTGCCTTGACATTTGCTCTTGGTGTTGCTACCGGCATCGTCATGGAGTTCGAATTCGGTACGAACTGGGCGACCTATTCCCGTTATGTCGGAGATGTTTTTGGCAGTGCTTTGGCTGCAGAAGGGGTATTTGCCTTTTTCTTAGAGTCGGGATTTTTGGCACTTCTCTTGTTTGGATGGAATCGCATTAGCCCCAAACTGCACTGTTTTGCTACAATCATGGTTAGCTTGGGCGCCCACTTTAGCGCTGTTTGGATTATCGTGGCGAACTCTTGGATGCAAACTCCTGCCGGATATACGATTATAGGAGAGGGACTCGACGCCCATGCAGAAATTACCGGTTTTTGGGACATGGTATTCAATCCCTCATCAGTCGATCGACTGGCTCATTCTGTTGTCGGCGCTTGGTTGGCCGGAGCTTTTTTGATGATTAGCGTATCGGCTTACTACCTTCTCAAGAACAGACACGTGGAATTTGCAAAAAAGTCATTGAAAATCGGCCTGGCTGTTGCGCTCATTTCGAGCATTTTACAGGGAATCTTGGGAGACTCCAGTGCAAGGGGAGTTGCCATGAACCAACCCATGAAACTGGCAGCATTGGAAGGGGTCTTTCGCACACAGCCTGATGCTCCGTTGTTACTTTTTGGCTTTCCCAACCCCCAAGAACGGCGGGTAGACGGTGCTGTCGGCATTCCCAAATTATTGAGTTTTTTGGCGTTTCGGGATGCATCTGCCGAGGTGCTAGGATTAGACGCCATTCCGCAGCAAGATTGGCCGAATGTCAGGGCATTATTCCCCATTTACCGTCTCATGGTTGGCATGTGGGCCATCATGCTGATTCTTTCCCTCACGGCTGCCTATCAATGGAGAAGAGGGACGCTGTTTACCAATCGATGGATGCTTCGTGCCTTAGTGATTTCGGTCTTGTGTCCCCAGATTGGCAACCAAGCGGGCTGGCTATGTGCTGAAATGGGGCGTTATCCTTGGATTGTTCAAGGGTTGCTGAGAATTTCAGAGGGTCTTTCGCGAGTCGTCGATGCTAATCAAGTACTGGGATCATTGATCATGTTCAGCACTGTCTATCTGTTTCTTTTCATTCTCTTTTTTTATTTGTTAAACGAAAAAATTCAACATGGGCCCACCGAAGAAGACCTCGTGACCCCCTACCACAAACTGCAAGCGTTTGCAGAGGAATACCAATCATGAATGGCCTGTTCTCCTTGGAGGTGATTTGGTTTGTCATCATCGTCATTTTATTGACCGGATTTGCGATTTTAGACGGTTTCGATCTGGGAGTCGGGATGTTTCACCTGTTCTCAAAAGAAGACGAAGAACGGCGGGTCATGCTCAACACCATCGGTCCGGTCTGGGATGGAAACGAGGTGTGGCTAGTCACTGCCGGCGGTGCTCTATTCGCCGGTTTTCCTTTTGCCTATGCTACCTTGTGCTCCGGTTTTTATATCCCCCTCATGGTGTTTCTGAGCGGGATTATTTTTCGGGCTGTAGCCATCGAATTTCGCAGCAAGCAGCCCATGGCATGGTGGAGATGGCTATGGGATGTCTTATTTAGTTTAGCTAGCTTGATCATTGCTCTTGGGCTCGGTCTTGTGATGGGGAATCTCATCGTCGGCATCCCTTTGGATGAACATAAAGAATTTTACGGAGAGTTTGCCAGTTTCCTTCACCCCCATGCTCTGATGGTGGCCATCCTTGCCGTCGCTCTTTTTGGGATGCATGGAGTCATCTATGTCCTGATGAAAACGGAGGGAAAGCTGCACGATAAAATGCGCGAGTGGGTCAACCCCGCGATTATCGTGTTTATCATCTGCTATGCCGTCACCACGGTTGCCACGCTCATCTATTTCCCTTACATGAGCGAGGTCATTCAACAAAGGCCTATTTTCTTTCTCATCGTTATTGTGAATATTTTGGCTGTGGCGAATATTCCTCGAGAGGTCTATCTTGGCAAAGATGGGAGGGCCTTCCTTTCATCTTGTTTGAATATCATCTGTTTAATGACCCTTTATGCCCTTGGAACGTATCCTAACATTATACGGGCCAGCAACAACCCGGAATATAGCTTGACGATTTGGAACGCCGGCTCTTCTCAGATCACCCTGCAAATTTTGCTCTTGATTGTCATCATCAGCATTCCTCTTGTCTTGGGATACACATCGATGATTTACTATGTGTTTCGAGGCAAAGTTAAACTCGATTCCACAAGCTACTGAAACCGCAACAGGGTTTGCTGCATCAATCAAATCCCCGATCTCTTTTGGCTGCCTCTTATCGAACCGTTCCCTTCCTCATTGCAACAACGCCTCACAGCCAAAAAAAACGTTGATTTTGGCCCGATTAAAGATCATAAAACAGAAACACCTGCATACTCATAGTGAGAGTAAGGACTTCGCAGTTTTTGATTGGAATGAATAAAGCTACCCCTCCCAACTTTCTTTGTTTGATTCTTCTGTTTTTCTTTATCTACACAGCAGAAGCTAAGGATCGCTCTGCTCCGATTGTGGATCCGGTGAATTTAACCGTTGGCTGGTGGAAAAATTTTCAAGATGCCAAAGAAAATCAAGGCAATATCGATCAACTCATCGAAGAGCTTCAAGAGCTCAAATCGCAGCTCGATCCGGACACCCATCCTCTGATCATCATCGAAATTGATCAGGTGATCTTCTCGGCAAAAAAACTCCAAAAGATGCGGTCCGAAGAGATCAGCTATTCTCCCATCCAGCCGCTATACCTTTCCAGGTACACCCTTGCCGATCTTCTGAAGGTTGTCGACTTGATACGTGCAGTCAAGAACCAGCAACAAGAGCTGGAGAAACACAGCGAACTTGTCCGGAACAAGGTCGACAGTTTACGGAATGAAATCGATTACCTTCAGTTGGTGTACCTCCTAAAAGAAGAGGGAACTGCAGAGAAACTGATGGTAGGAATGAAAATCATCAACTTTCGCTTCAAAATCGATGTCTATGATCTAGAAATAAAGCGCATGCGGCGCATGTCCGATTTGATCGATGACAACCTCTCCAAATTGGAAAAAGAGAAAGAAATCGCCTCCAAAAGGATCGAGTTTTCCAACTTGAGAGAGGAAAGCATCCTCAATAGGATCGAGGCGGGTGAAACGCTTTTACTTGAGGCTAACCGCCAACTTCTTGAACTCAACAAGACGCTATTGGATGAAGAGGAATTACTCGAACCGAGATCAATGATCGCCAACCTCTATCTGCAGCAAGTCCAAGCGGAAATCGTTTTTGAAAAAATTACACTACTCATCTATCAACTCGAACACGGAGAGCCAAAAAAACAGGTCGAACTCGCACTCCCTCCATTAAGAGATCAATTGGATTCAATTAGGAGTTTTGCTCAAAACATTCAACAACAGCTTCCGCTCATGCCTCCGTTTGAAGTGAAAGAGTATCGTGAAGCACTATCTTCTTTAGCTGCTCTCCAAGGAAAAATCGACGACAGCCGGCTGGTGCTTTCGCAACTTGAAGAAAAGGCACTGGAGAAGGACACGACATTCGAGAAATATTTCCTCATTTTCATGAACAAAATTGGCGCTATTGTGCTTTCTGCTTCAACATTGATGTCGCTAAAAATATTCAGGATCGATGACTATCCTGTCACTCTTTGGGTACTCATTCGGGCGCTCTTGATCTTGATCGGAGCTGTCATCCTGGGTAGAATTTCGAGGCGATTTTTTAAAACATTTCAACGGTTGAGATCCAGGCTCGGACGGGCAAACACGTATATTCTTTCCCGCATTGTGTACTATTTAATTATCATCCTCGGAGTTTTAGCCGCTATCTATAGCATCGGCATTGGCATGACCAATTTTGTGATCATTGCAGGAGCTTTGGGTATTGGAGTGGGACTGGGTTTGCAAGCCATTGTCAATAACTTTTTCTCCGGGCTTGTTGTTCTTTTTACAAAAATCCTAAAAGTCGGAGATGTCGTCGAAACAGGGAATGGCTCCAGGGGCATTGTAAAAGCGATCAGAATGCAAAACACTCATATACGCACATTTGACGGAGAAGACGTCATGATTCCCAATGCCGATCTTGTGACAAAAAAAGTCATCAACTGGACAATGGCCGACCCCTTTATCAGACTCCATGTTCCATTCGGAGTTGGGTATGGCACTGATAGAGAGTTAGTCGAAAACATTGTCCTCAATGCCGCAAAAAGGATCAAATATACAATCACTGATAAAAAATTCTGTCCCGAACCTAGAGTGAGATTCTTGGATTTCGGAGACAGTTCATTAAATTTGGAGCTAGTCGTTTGGGTTAACATCAAAGAGAATCCCACAAGGGGGTATATAAAAACGCAATACCTCTGGGAAATCGAAAAAGAGCTAACAAAGGCAGGTATCGATATTCCCTTTCCCATATCGGATATACGGCTTGTTAAAGCCCAGGAAATCTCTCTAAAACAGTAGAGAACGCCATGGGCGAATTGCGATTTTGCGATTTCGGTTGATAATGCGCAGGTACTAGTTTCACCACTCATTTAAAGCATGGTTGTTAGTGTAAAACACAGAGACACAGAGAGCACAGAGAGAAAGG
>JBAUVX010000253.1:0-5718 GCA_049583465.1 Waddliaceae bacterium
CCTTTCTCTCTGTGCTCTCTGTGTCTCTGTGTTTTACACTAACAACCATGCTTTAAATGAGTGGTGAAACTAGTACCTGCGCATTATCAACCGAAATCGCAAAATCGCAATTCGCCCATGGCGTTCTATTCGGAAAATATTTACCGGCAAACGAGACCTTTTCCTTGTAACGATTTACCCGAGACAACATCAACGCAGCCTCGCCGGGATTGTTAACGCTCGCACCTGCGTTCAGGAAAAACCTCGTTTTATCCTATTTTCCTGATACGACATGCCTCGTTGCTCTTTAAAAACATGATCAAATGCGAAGTGCCCGTAAAAAACATTTTGTTATTACCCCCGGTTTTGGCTTATTTCCGGAGCATTTGAAAGATCTGAATCCTGAAACCCACATTCCGCATGTTGCGGGAGGTGGGCTGAAAGGAAAGTCCGGTTTTAACGGCGTTCAAAATGGGATTTCATGAAGCGCGCCACGAATTGGTCATCCACCTCTTTCCCGGTCATGAAAAAATAGACGATCAGTACGCTGAAACCGAGAATGGGGCTGAAAACGGCAATCGCCAGACCGGTCATCAGAACGCTTATTTTTTTTATTGTTTCCCAGGCTCTTTTTGTTTGATTCCAAAATGGAGTGATCTTAAACCCTGTTAATAGATTAATCAAAAAGAAAATGAATAGAAAAGGTAATAGTAAAACCAGAAGGAATAGAATAAACAATGCTGTTATGAAACAGAGAATGCGAGCGCCAAAGGGGTAATGCTTCCCTTTTATCTCCTCCAATGATTCTGAGAAGTGTTGGCTAAACTCCTCATATTTCCTTCCGTGCGGTCCTCTATCTATGTCAACATAGATAAAGTCCGGCATTTTTCTCCGATGGGGACCTCCCGCATCTTCTTCTTCTTCCCGGTGATCTTCGGGCGGCTCCCAACTACTCATTGACAATCCTCTTACTGCGGATATCGAATTTTATTAAACCCGTTAAGAGCAGCAACACGGTACCCTTCGGCATAGGTTGGATAGTTAAAAATGTGATCGATGAAGTAATTGATTTTTGCACGAAACTGAAGGGCCATCTGGCCAATATGGATAAATTCCGTTGCGTTCCTTCCAATGGCATGCACACCCAGGATTTCCAATGTTTCAGCATGAAAAATGATCTTAATCATCCCTGTTGACCCTCCTCCGATGTGGCTGCGAGCAATCTCATAGTAATAAGCACGACCCACTTCGAATGTAAAACCCAGCTTTCGCAACTGGTCTTCTGTATAGCCGCAGCTAGATATTTCCGGAATGGAATAAATGCCAATGGGATAATGAGCAGGAAAATGATGCGTTTGTTCACCGCAAGCATGCCGCGAAGCTAATCTTCCTTGTTCCATGCTGGTCGCTGCAAGGCATGGCCCGCCGATCACATCCCCTGCTGCATAAATATGAGGCGCTGCGGTTTGGAATAAGGCATTGACGGGAATATATCCCTTCTCATCTGTGGTAATTCCTACATTTTCGATGTGTAATTCATCCACGTTCGCAGTTCTTCCCAATGCAAACAACAAAGCATCGCTCGTCAGAGACGTGCCATCTTCGCATTCAATGTGTGCGTGGTTATCCACACGCTCAATGATTGCCGGGCTTTTATTTCCAACAAACTTTAATCCAATATCAGTAAGGGCTGTCTGTAAATGAATGCCAATTTCAGAATCCAGAAACGGAAGAATATGATCTTTTCTATCGATGACAGTGACTTTGGAACCTAAAGCAGCAAAAAAACTGGCGTATTCCGCTCCAACCACCCCGCCGCCTAAAACAAGCAACGTCTTGGGAATCCTCTTAATCCTCAACAGACGAGTTGAATCTAAAATCACTTCCTCATCAAAGGGGACTTCTAAAGGATTACGGGGTTTAGATCCTGTTGCAATAATAAAATAATCGGCTTTTACCTGATAAAGCATGCGATAATCTTCATCAACCACAACGAGCATGTGGGGGTTTTCGAATCGAGCAGTTCCGTGGATCAGCCGAATTCCATTCCGACGAAATTGACGATAGAGCATATTTCTTTCATCATCGATGACTTGCTCCAGCCTGGATTGAAGGTGATGAATTGTCACATCGCCGATTGCCCTTTCCGAGTCAAAAAACCGTCGTTCGTGGAAACGAGTCAGATCGATAATGGCTTCTCTCAATGTTTTGGATGGGATCGTCCCGGCATACAGGCAAGCTCCACCCGGGGCGGGAGACTTTTCGATGACGATTGCCATTTTCCCCAATTTTGCCGCTTGAATGGCGGCTTTTTGCCCTGCCGGCCCTGAGCCAATGACTACGATATCAGCGCGTATCTCTTCCATTGATCCACTTCATTGTCTGGTCCAAACTTGCGTTGATTATTGCCAGAAGAGGCAAGGCAACCCTATGTCTTGGATAGTAAAGGATATCGCCAATATCTTTCAACCCCGGGATAAGAGCTCCCGGGCAACTAATCATTAAGACAATTCTTGATTTTTTTAATTTTCTGAAAAATCCCAGGAGCTTTCGCCAAAAGATAATCAATCACAATGGCCTTGTTCACTTTTTCGGTCAGTTGAACTAAAAGGATATAGGGATTAAACACAAAGGGCTAAGTCGCTGAGGAAGATAATCTTAGCGCCTTTGCGTTTAATCTCCCGTAATTAAGAGAGACTGATATCGTTTTTGACCGGAATTTTTCCTAGATAAGGTGAAGAAGGCCCTCACAATCATAGGCCCCTCCGCATCCCCCTGAACCCACACTACCACTATCTCTTCTCTCCCTAACAGGGGGGGGGCCTGCTTTATCATGAAAAGGTTTAACTACCTCAACAACCTTCAGGGGCCCCTCCTTCGGCCGGAAACCCTGCTCCCAGATTAGTGGTAGATTGAACTTCTTAACAAAATTGAAAGGAATTTCTTCTTCCTTTATTGATCTAGTAATTTTATAATGAATGTTCAAGTACTCATTAAGCTCGTTTAATTTTTCTTTAAAAACTCTCTGGCTCTCCTCTTCAATGTTTTCATAACTCCACTCGCGTTGTTCCCACCAGTCACGCACTTGGCTGTAGATTCCGATCAGTTGGGAGGTAGCACAATATCTTAGCTGTTCGTGAAAGAGATCTTCTGCAGATTTTTTAACCTTTGGATCTTCTATAGACTCCGGGAAATTTTTTACTACCCAATGGAATTTAAGTAAATCAGTTACCTTTTTGATTTTTTTTCTATCATACCTACAATACTCGAAATAAATAGCTGGGAATATACCAACAAATGGAACTATAAGTGAGATCTTTTGGAGTAGGGAATAGAGCTCACGCTCTGAGTTCTTAGAATCTAATCGTTTTTCTATCTCTTCCTCTAATTGCTTTGCCCTAAACTCTCTAAATTCCCGAGATACTTTTTGATTCTTAAGTTCTTCTGCATTTATTCGATTTTGCTGCTCTGCTATTTGGCCTCCTTGTTGTGCTATTTGGCGCCCCTGTTCTGCTATTTGCCTTTGTTGTTCAGCCATAGCATTCGCCCCCATGATAAACGCTTCAGCAAGAGTGTCTACACGTTTTTCAAGCGGTTGATTATTATCTAGCACTAAATCTAAAACTTGTTGTGCTTCAAAGTTGCCGTGTCTTCCCATTAGAGGCGCTAAAGGTAGATTTTCGCCTCCTACGCGTGCTACGTTGTTAGCCATTTCTTTCTCCTATTCTTTATGTTAATGAACCTATCTCACTAAACCATTTTTGCCGATTTCTTGCCTCTTGGGCTGATTTTGCGCTCAATCTTTCACTCAACTTTCATAAGTTGAGATCAAAATTCATCACAAAATCACCCTCAAGATCCAAAAAATCGGCTGAAAAGCGTTTAGTGAGATAGGTTCATCTAATCTGATAAAAAAATAATGCAATGTTAAGATATCATAAGGATACAAGTGGATCAACAATTTTTTTCGATGTGTAAGCGCATGATCTATTCAAGAATTTCTTTTACCTCTTTTAATGATTAGCCGATTGAATAAGAGTCAAGCATTGCCTAGAGCTCGGACGTGGGCGTAAGCAGCAGAAGCAAGGGCTGTTAAATCATAGCCTCCTTCCAATACAGAAATGATTCTCCCTTCGGCATATTGATTGGCGATGGCTGCGACAAGATTTGTGAGGACACGGAAATCATCGTCTGTGAGGTTAAAACCACCTAGAGGATCCAATTTGTGTGCATCAAAGCCGGCTGAAATCATGACTAAATCCGGCCGAAATGCTGCCATTGCCGGTTCAAGCTTTTCTTGAAAAGCACGAAAAACGTCAAGGCGCGATTCGGACCCGGCTGCAACGGGACAGTTTAGAGTTGCCTCTTTTCCCTCGCCGACCCCCTTCTCTTCCTCCCAACCTGTAAAAGGATAAAAAGGAGCTTGGTGTGTGCTAAAATAAAACACCGAGGGATCCCTTTCGAAAATCTCCTGTGTTCCATTGCCGTGGTGGACATCCCAGTCGACAATAAGAATCTTTCCTACATCATATGCTCTTTGTGCTGCACGAGCGCCAATGGCAACGTTATTGAACAGGCAAAACCCCATTCCTCGGTTGCTGCAGGCATGGTGCCCGGGGGGCCTCACTAAGCAAAAGACTCTTCTTGCTTCTCTCTCCATCACAGCTTCCAAGCCCGTTAAAACCCCTCCCGCTGCTCGCAGAGCTACTTGCAGCGAATCGGGACAGATCTGCGTATCTCCCGTGCTTAAAGTGAATGTTCCATCAACTATTCCTAACCGAAAGGCTTCGTTCACATCTTCCATAACAGTCTGATAATACTCGCCGGTATGACAGAGCAAAATCTCTTCGCGCAGCGCATCACGAGGAGAGGCGGCATCTAGCGGCAAAGAACGCAAAGACTGAAAAATGGCATGATAACGCGCAGGACATTCCGGATGTCCTGCGCCTGTCAAATGCGACTGATAGATAGGATCGCTGACAAGGACGACCTTTGTCGACTGAGTCATCTTCCTTACATCTCCTTACTGCAGTTGAGACACTAGATCCTTGCGGTTGACAATACTGTTGGGACCAAACCAAATGGACCAAAGAGCCTTGGCGAATTCTTCATTTTGGATCCTTCCTGTCTCCACGCCATTGATTTCGACAATGACAACCCCCCCGGGCAGCGAACGAATCACCTGGGTGTCGTTTTTGCTAACTTCTCCAAAAAAAGTTAGAAACTGATCAAAGGTTGGTCGAAGTTGTGTCAATAGTTGGGGTGGAACGGCTTTTTTAAAAGAAGCAAGATATCCCTTTTTAAACCTTTCTTGATCCACACTTCTCACCCACTTTGCTGTCAGTTGCTTGGCTTTGTCTGAGTTGATGATATCATCATATATATTCCCCTCCTTTAATGCTGAAGGGTCTTGCATATAATGAGCAATGCTATAGATTTTTATAAACAGCTTTTTTCTGGTTGCGGCACCTGTAGCTTTGAGGTCATAGCCATTTCCTTCATAAGTGAAGGTAACATTGACGGGAAAAGTCTTTCCCGTCGTTTTGTCTTCAATCATCTCGTTTGCAGCACACACACCTGCAAAACAAGCGATAAGAAACGTAAATCCCCACAACGGAATAGTCCACTGATTCATGACAACCTCCGCAGGTTAGGCTTGTATCAGCCTTTTCAGTTCTTTTTTATCAAAAAAACATTAATAAATCAAAATATAATTAAAAAAAATTTTTCTAGAATCCA
>JBAUVX010000254.1:0-2934 GCA_049583465.1 Waddliaceae bacterium
CAAGAGGCTCAATATTAATAATATGGAGCCTCTTGCGATCGTCCAATTCCGGGGCTTTGGCGTCGACGAAATCCAATTCTTGAGTTTGAATGTGTATAATGGACAACTGGACACGCTACCGAACAAAAAAGGAATCTATCGTCCAACAATTCCGACGGCAATGTCATGCCGGAGAAGAAATTCGTTTAAAAAAACGGACCTCTAATCTATTTCGTCGACAAAACCGGCAGACGGGAACTCTTGATGTCCATTGTTTAAATCAGGTGATCGCTGTCAATCCGGATCGGCTCATTGCTGATGTCGAAGGGATGACAACCTACGAAGACTTAGTTAAAGAGACGATAAAAAATGGTTGTCTTCCGGCAGTTGTTCCAGAGTTAAAATCCATCACCATCGGTGGAGCGCTATCCGGAATCGGCATCGAATCGTCGTCTTTCCGATATGGGCTAGTTCATGAAACGGTCAAGGAAATCGAACTGCTGACAGGGACAGGAGAGGTGATCACCTGCACTCCGGACAATCCCCACCGGGAGTTATTTTATGGGATCCCGAATTCCTATGGAACATTAGGCTATGCTTTACGGGTTCAAGTTAAGCTCATTCCCATAAAACCCTACGTTAAGCTCACACACATCAAATTCACCGACCCCAACACCTATTATTCAGCATTAAAAGACATCTGTCTGTGCCAACGAGAATCCGGCAGCATTGCCTATGTGGATGGGACAATTTTTTCAGAAAATGAGCTCTATTTGACCCTCGGGGAGCTTGTCGATAAAGCCCCTTTTGTCAATGACTATCGGTATCGAAAGATCTTTTATCAGTCTATCAGGCAAAAACCCACCGATTATTTAGCCACAGAGGATTATATCTGGCGCTGGGATGCCGATTGGTTTTGGTGCTCGAAGGCTTTTTTGATGCAAAACCCTATTCTCCGCATGTTGCTGGGAAAATGGATGCTGCGTTCGACCGTATATTGGAAAATCAGACAGGTATTCAAAAAGTTTTCTTGGTTAAATGCCCTCTATCACTATTTTTCCGGCCCGGGTGAGGCGGTGATTCAAGATGTAGCGATTCCTATTGAGAACTCCCCGGATTTCTTTGATTTTTTTTTCAAGGAAATCAGGATTAAACCCGTGTGGAATTGTCCTGTTATGAGCTACGCTTCCGAAGGTTCATTTGGTTTGTTTCGAACAGACCCCAAGAAACTTTATGTGAATTTCGGATTTTGGGCCATTGTCCCGACGCAACGCGATACACCTCAAGGGTATTATAACCGGAAGGTGGAAGCTAAAGTGCAAGCCCTAGACGGCTTAAAATCTTTGTATTCCGATGTCTATTACCCCAGAGATGTGTTTTGGCAGATTTACGATGATTCTATCTATCGTCGGTTAAAGGAAACGTATGACCCGCTTAACGTTTTTCAAGACCTTTATACAAAATGTACAACAAAACGCTCAGCGTAAGCTCATATATCCATTGAGCTTTCCCTTAGGCGAGAGGATGAGCTGCCACAGTTGCATGGTGCGGGCTCTAAATGCTCCGGCGGAACCGAGCAAATAATAGCTCCACATACGGTAAAAGCGTTCATCGAATTGATCGTTGAAGTTAGGCCATGCACGTTCAAAATTGTGGTGCCAAGCCATTAATGTTTTGTCATAGTCGGCACCGAAATTATGCATATCTTCGATCACAAAGTGTTTTTCCGAGGCTTGACTTAAAAGCTTTAGCGTCGGAAGCATCCCTCCCGGAAAGATGTATTTTTGCACCCAGCGATCGGTTACAGCGGTTGTGACATTTTTCCCTATGGTGTGGAGTAAAAATAATCCGTCTTCTTTCAGCTGATTGCGAACAAGGCCCAGAAAACGGCCATAATTTTTGTGGCCAACATGTTCACATAGGCCAATGCTGATGACCTTGTCATATTGAATACGGTGAGGGTTATAGAAATCGACGTCGCGATAATCGCACGTATGCAGGCGAATAGGAAGGCCCCGGCAAAGTGTTTGCGCATAGTGGATTTGCTCACGTGCAATATTTACTGCGTCAACGGTGGCACCATAATTTTCTGCGGCGTATTTCGCAAATCCCCCCCATCCACAGCCCAATTCCAACACTTTTTCTCCGGATTTGAGCTGTGCTTTCCGGCAAATAACATCGTATTTTGCCAGTTGGGCGCTCGATAAGTCAGTTGCTTGTTTCCAATAGCCGCAGGTATAGGCCATCGTCTCTCCCAACATTGCATGATATAGAGAATTGTTCAAATTATAATGCTGTTCGGCAACAGCCAAAGAACGCAGTTTTGTTTGCTTATTGATGAAAAAGTGGCCAATGTTTTGATAAAAATTGAGCAAAACATACAAGAATCTATCCTGGTTCAGATGGCGTTGTATCCGGAAGGATAATTCATCCAAGCGGTCGCAGCTCCACCATCCATCCATATAACTTTCCCCGACGCCTAGAGTTTGCGCGAGGAAAAGACGCTTATAGAAACGCTCATCAAGAACTTGAATGTCCCAGGGATTGGGGCCATTGATTTTAACATTCGCGGACTCCAGCATGCGCTGAGCAATCGATTTTAAGTTCAACAACATAGGACTAAGTATGGGACTAATGGTGCACAAATTAGCTTATATCATTTATGTACCCAAGCCGGAGATTTTTTTCAACTGCGCATGGCGTTGTTATGCAAATAACCGCTGAAGAGGGAAAATCCTTTGAAAGGTACAACATAGCTCCCTTTCTACTAAGAAATTATAGAAATTTTTTAAAAAAACGAAATTTGTTGTATAAAAATAAATATAACCATAACGCCATGGGCGAATTGCGATTTTGCGATTTCGGTTGATAATGCGCAGGTACTAGTTTCACCACTCATTTAAAGCATGGTTGTTAGTGTAAAACACAGAGACACAGAGAGCACAGAGAGAAAGG
>JBAUVX010000255.1:0-1813 GCA_049583465.1 Waddliaceae bacterium
AGGTTTTGCCGTCATTTCTCATGCCCGGCAACTCAGCATACTTCTCAAGTAGGTGAGTTGCCGGGTATGAGAAAGGGCGGTAAAAGATGCCAAAAGCACCTTTTCTGACTTTGTAGACACCCTCTTACCGTGAACAGAAATCCCGCTTGTTTCTGCACCGAGCAACACTTTTCAATTTTATCTTGGTTTGATAATCATAAAGCATAGACAATGACAATAGACCTATTTTTTGAAAAAATCTGCAAAAGACGGTCCTCAAAAGGAAAAATAGGCTGCGACCGTGGGTATCAATGTTATAGAGGGATCAATGTCTATTGAAAAAATCTTAATCATCGACGATGAAGAACTTTTAAGGAGCTTTCTTGCCCAAACACTGAGACTGGCAGATTTTGACGTTGAAACAGCGGAAAACGGAAAAAAAGGGATTGCTCTTTTTAAAGAAAAATTCTTTGACATGGTATTGACAGACATGAAAATGCCCGATATCAGCGGCATGGATGTCTTAAAAGCGATAAAAGAACTCTCGCCTAGCACCCTCGTTGTCGTGATTACTGCCTACGGCAGCATTGAGAATGCCGTCGAGGCGATGAGGCTTGGGGCTTTCAACTATTTGATCAAGCCCTTTTCACCCGATAGCATTGAGGCCGTAGTAGAAAAGGCAAAAGAGTACCAAAACCTTTTAGCCGAAAATCAATATCTGAGAGAAGAGGCAACAGGACAAGGGGGCAGCCAACCTCAGCGTGTCATTGCAGCAAGCCCTTTAATGAAACATGTGCTCGAAGATGCCGCTCGTGTTGCTAAAAGCAATGCCAATGTTTTCATCACGGGTGAATCGGGAACGGGAAAAGAAATTATTGCTCAGCAAATCCATTCCCAGTCACCGCGGGCACAGCAGCCTTTTATCAAAGTGAATTGTGCCGCAATTCCCGAAACTCTAGTGGAATCCGAATTCTTTGGTCATGAAAAGGGAGCTTTCACAGGAGCTAACACAAAAAAACCGGGTCGATTTGAATTAGCTAACAAGGGAACGTTATTACTTGATGAGGTCACGGAAATTCCTTTAGCTATCCAAGCAAAATTGCTTAGAGTGGCTCAAGAGAGGGTATTCGAACGGGTAGGAGGAACGAAATCAATAAAAGTCGATGTCCGCCTGATTGCCACATCAAACCGAGATATTCGACAAGCCATTGACAATAAAACATTCCGCGAGGATCTCTACTATCGTTTAAATGTCCTTCCCCTCTATCTCCCTCCCCTAAAAGAAAGGCCCGAAGATATCCTTCCTCTCGTGAATTATTTTTTGGAAAAAATGTGTGGGGAAAATCACAAAGAGAAAATGACTCTCTCCTCCGAAGCGGCAGAGATCCTTCTCAACTACCGTTGGCCCGGCAATGTGCGCGAGCTTGCCAACATCATTGAAAGGGCTGTGGTCATGACAAACGCAAAGACAATCCATCCCGAACAGATCTACCTGGATTCCAAAGCGGCGGCAGTACCGGCAAAACCAACTGAAACAGGGTTGTCTTCAGGACTCTCCTTACCTATAGGAATGTCCTTGCAGGAATTAGAAAAACGGCTCATCATTGAAACCCTCCATGCTCAGAATCACAATCGAAGCAAAACGGCAAAAATTTTAGGCATCAGCCCTCGCACCTTGCGAAACAAGCTGGATGAATATGGGCATAGATGAACCTATCTCACTAAACCATTTTTGCCGATTTCTTGCCTCTTGGGCTGATTTTGCGCTCAATTTTTCACTCAACTTTCATAAGTTGAGATCAAAATTCATCACAAAATCGGCTGAAAAGCGTTT
>JBAUVX010000256.1:0-15818 GCA_049583465.1 Waddliaceae bacterium
ATACTACTACGGATTTCATGGCCATATTGTAATCAACTCAACGGGAGTGATCACAGGAGGAACATTCGCAGCAGCAAACATTGATGAACGCGATGTTTGTCCTGAGCTGTTGGTCGGAAAAATCAAGGACGTAATGTGCCGGAGCAATCGTATGAAAATTTTTATTGATAGTTAGAGCTATTTAGTCTCTGCGTTTGCACGCAAGAAGAAGGAATGGCTAAGCGATTTGTACAATGGACTAATTTGAGTTGACATTATACACATTCAAACTCAAGAATTGGATTTGGGCAACGCGAAAGCTCCCGCGATTGAACGATCGCAAGAGGTTCAATATTAATAATACGGAGCCTCTTACGATCGTCCAACCGAAATCCCAATTCTTGAATTTAAACCCGGGTTTTAAATGTGCATACTTTGGAGAGACGACTATGACTCAGGAGCCGGTAAAGGGGATTGCCTTTCTTTTCGACAACGACGGTGTGCTCATCGACAGCTCGGAGCTTCATTGGCAGGCCTGGCAACTCTTGATGAAGGAAGACGCGGAATTTTCTATGGATCGAGAGCAGTTTGCCCGCACATTTGGCCAACGAAACGACCGGATCCTCAATGAGACGATCCCCTCTATTTCTGAAAAAAGGCGAGAAGAGCTGGGCAATCGCAAAGAGGAGTTGTTTCGAAAATGTGCCCGGGGAAACGTCTCTCTCTTGCCGGGTATCGAGTCCTTCCTTAAAGCGATAAAAGAGGCGCATATTCCTCATATTATTGCTTCTTCAACCCCTAAGCAAAACTTGGAAATGTTTCTCTCTTCGACGGTATTAGGCGAGTATTTCACCCAATATGTGTCAGCCGAAGAGGTCGCGAACGGCAAGCCTGCTCCGGATATTTTTATTGCAGCGGCAGAACGGCTGGGATTTGATCCAAAAGCATGCGTCGTACTCGAAGATGCTCCGGCCGGCCTTAAAGCGGCAAAAGCTGCGGGCTGCTTCGCGGTAGCGCTGGAAACTTCCCACCGCAAGGAGGAGCTCCTCGATGCCGATCTTATCTACCCTCTTCCCAAAGACCTTGATTTGCAAGAAATTGTGTCGCGGTTTCACCGAATTGCGAGATGATTTTCTCCCTAGAAAGCCAAAAAAAAACAAAAATTTTGTGATCGTTTTTTTGGGGTGACAGATTCCTTTCATTCGTGGTAAAATAACAGAGAATTTTTTGCTCTAAAAGGAAAAGCACGTGGCTGTCGCTCAACAAAAGTTTACCCGCAAAGGTACAGACTATAAATATGGCTTTGTCACCGACGTCGAGGTCGATCGCATTCCGAAAGGACTAAGCGAGGAGACGATACGCACCATTTCGTTAAAAAAGGGCGAACCCGATTTTATGTTGGACTTTCGTCTCAAGGCCTATCGAAAGTGGTTGGAAATGAAAGAGCCGGCATGGTCCAATGTCAACTACCCGTCCATCGATTTTCAAGATATTGCCTATTATTCCGCTCCAAAGCATAAACCTAAACTCAACAGTTTGGACGAAGTGGACCCGGAGGTATTAAAAACCTTCGAAAAGCTGGGCATTCCCTTGGAAGAACAAAAGCTTCTGGCCAACGTGGCTGTCGACATGGTTTTCGACTCGGTCTCTATTGGGACAACATTCAAAAAAAAACTGGAAGAGGCTGGAGTTGTCCTCTGTTCTATCTCGGAGGCAATCCGGCAGTATCCCGATCTCGTTAAAAAATACTTGGGAAGCGTGGTCCCCATTGGAGACAACTTCTATGCTGCCCTGAACTCCGCCGTCTTTACCGACGGCTCTTTTGTCTTTGTTCCCAAAGGAGTCCATTCTCCAATGGAGCTCTCCACCTATTTCCGCATCAATGACAAGGAAACGGGACAATTTGAACGGACTTTGGTGATTGCAGAAGAGGGCTCTTTTGTCAGTTATCTGGAAGGGTGTACGGCCCCTGCCTATGACAACAAGCAGCTGCATGCCGCCGTCGTCGAGCTCGTTGCTCTGGACAACGCGCACATTAAATATGCCACTGTCCAAAATTGGTATGCAGGCGACCCTGAAACGGGAGAGGGCGGCGTCTATAACTTTGTGACGAAAAGAGGGCGTTGCGCCGGAAGCCATTCAAAAATCTCTTGGACGCAAGTGGAAGTGGGAGCGGCGATCACCTGGAAATACCCCAGCTGCATCTTGCAAGGAGACCACTCCGTAGGGGAATTTTATTCCGTTGCCTTGACCAATGGCAAGATGCAGGCAGACACGGGAACGAAAATGATCCATTTGGGAAATCACACCCGCTCCACGATCATCTCCAAAGGAATTTCTGCCGATCAATCGCATAACACCTACCGCGGGCTCGTTAAAGTCGCACCGAAAGCCAAAAGAGCGCGCAACTACACCCAGTGCGATTCCATGCTGGTGGGCAATCAGTGTTCTGCAAACACATTCCCTTATATTGAAGTGGACAATTCTGAAAGCGAAGTCGAACACGAAGCTTCAACATCAAAAATGAATGAAGAGCAAATTTTTTATTTTCTCTCTCGAGGGATATCGCAAGAAGAAGCGATCGGTATGATCGTCAATGGCTTTTGTCAACAGGTCACTCAAGAGCTGCCTCTCGAGTTTGCTGCGGAAGCGAAAAAGCTGCTCGCCCTTAAATTAGAACATTCAGTGGGGTAATATGCTCGAAATCAACAATCTTTGTGTAGCAATAGAGGGAAAATCCCTACTTAAAGGGATCGATTTTACAGCACAGCCGGGTCAAATTCATGCCATCATGGGACCCAACGGGGCGGGAAAGTCTACCCTTGCCAAAACGATTGCCGGCCATCCCTCTTATGAGGTCACAAAAGGAGAAATAGTCTACAAAGGGAAATCAATGCTAGCCCTTGAACCCGAAGAACGCGCCCATGCCGGGATTTTTATGAGCTACCAATATCCGATCGAAATCCCCGGTGTCAGCAATCTGCAATTCCTTCATCTTGCTTGCAATTCCCTGCGAAAAGCCCGTGAGGAAGAGGAGCTATCCTTGACCGATTTTGAACAGCTGCTCGATGAAAAAATGGCCATGATGGAGATTAAGCCGGAATTTAAGACACGGGATTTGAATGAGGGTTTTTCCGGGGGAGAAAAAAAGCGGAACGAAATTCTGCAAATGGCTGTGCTCCGTCCCGACTTAGCCATTCTCGATGAAACAGATTCGGGTTTGGATATCGATGCGATGCGTATTGTTTCAAAAGGGGTAAACCGGTTAATGCGCGACGACATGAGTCTGATCCTCATCACCCATTATCAAAGGCTGCTGGAATACATTCGGCCCGATTACGTTCATGTAATGATCGATGGCAGGATCGTGCAATCGGGAGGTCCGGATCTTGCCCTCGAGTTAGAGGATAAAGGATACGATTGGTTAAATGGGGAGAAAAGACCGTGACAGTCGACATGCTCGAGGCCAAAGAACGCTTCCAAAAAAACCTGGAAGAGCACTTTCACACCACTGCCAAAAAAGAGAGAGCAAGCATCCACAACCAAGCTTGGGATCGCTTTTTGCAACTCGGCCTTCCTACGAAAGAGATGGAAGTCTACCGCTGCATCAAACTGCGCAGCTTATATCAGCAGTCTTTTGCCCTTGCAGAACCTGCAACATGCACATTACAGGACTTGACTCCCTATTTTTTACCTGAATGCAAGGGAGCTGTTTTAGTTTTTGTGAACGGGTTTTTCCACCCAACGCTTTCCCAGACCGCAGCGATTCCCGACCGCATTGTTATTAGCTCTTTCCAAGAGGCGCAACGGACGTATGGCACCTTTATCCATCATCACCTGACAACATCGCTAAAGGAGGAAAGCGATCCTCTGACTGCTGCTAACGCAGCGTTAAATGATGGCGGCGCTTTTCTCTATCTTCCTCCCAAAAGTGTTGTGACAACGCCGATCCAGCTTTTATTTGTCGTCAATGCCGAAACAGCGATCCACCTCTTTCCCCGTTTGACAGTTTTTTGCGGTGCGCATTCACAACTCAGCCTCGTCTCCACGCAAGCGGTATTAGCAGGAACCCGGTATTGCCTCAATCAATGCACCGACATGATCATCGAAGAAGGGGCTCATGCGGCCCTTTATCAGATTCACGACGAAAATCCCCCTGAGGCATGGCATTTTGATGCTTTCCGAGCCACGCTGAAGCAGCATAGTACGTGCAAAGTGTTTGCCATGACCAATGGGTGTGCCGCGATGCGTAGCGATTATCGGGTGGTGTTGAAAGGAGAAAATGCCGACGTCCAACTCCATGGAATCTGGATGCTGCAAAAAAAGAGGGAGGCACATACGAATGTGCTGGTCGACCACCAAGCTCCTCGCTGCCATTCGATGCAAACATATAAAGGAGTTCTTAACGATTCCGGCAGGTCCAGCTTTGAAGGGAAAATTTTTGTCGGAAAGCTTGCTCAACACACCGATGCTTTTCAGCTCAACCGCAATCTGCTGCTAAGCGGCAGGGCAAGTGCCCATAGTAAACCCAACTTAGAAATTTTTGCCGATGATGTCAAAGCCTCCCATGGAGCAACAGTCGGTCCTCCTGACGATGAGCAATTATTTTACCTAAAAACCAGAGGGTGCACCTCCTCAGATGCAAAAAAAATCTTGGTACAAGGTTTTTGCCAAGAGGTGATTGACCACATTCCTTCCCTCTCGATGAAAGGGTTCATTGCCCAAAAAATCAAGAAGCATGCCATCCATGGACTTGACTAACCCGCTCCCCTTTTCCGCTTTTCGAGAGGATTTTCCCATCCTTAAGACACAGGTCAATGGGAAGCCCTTAATCTATTTTGACACGGCCGCGACAGCGCAAAAACCGCAAGCGGTGATCGATCGGATGAGCCGGTTTTACCAATATGAATATGGGACTGTCCATCGAGCTGTCTATGCATTGTCTCTGCAGTCAACGGAAAGCTACCAGAAAGTGCGCGATCAGGTGAGAGAGTTTCTCAATGCCAAACAGTCCGGCGAGATTATTTTTACTCGAGGGACGACAGAGGCGATCAATCTCGTGGCTCACTCCTTTGGAAAGCGGTTTGTTAAGCCGGGCAGCCAGGTGGTTCTGTCTCAAATGGAGCATCATTCGAATATTGTCCCCTGGCAGTTGATGTGTGAAGATCGGGGAGCTTCTTTGCAAGTGATCCCCATGAACGACCAAGGAGAGCTCGACCTTGACGCTTATGGCCGTCTATTGAGTGAAAAAACGGTCATTGTCTCCGTCACACACATTTCCAACTCCTTGGGCACAGTAAATCCCCTCAAGAAGATCATTGCCATGGCGCACGAGGCAGGGGCTAAGGTGTTGATTGACGGCGCCCAAGCAGCACCTCATATTCCTCTTGATGTTCAAGATCTCGACGCCGATTTTTATGCGTTTTCCGGACATAAAATGTATGGACCCACGGGAATTGGCATTTTATACGGAAAACAGCATCTCTTAGAAGCCATGCCTCCCTATCAGGGAGGGGGAGATATGATTCAAACGGTAGCATTTGACAACACGCTTTACAACGATCCCCCTTTGAAGTTTGAAGCGGGGACCCCCATGATTGCCGAGGTGATCGGCCTTGGAGCTGCCATCGACTATCTTAACGGGATTGGCTTGGAGAGAATCGAGACAAGAGAACAGGAGCTCTTGGCCTATGCAACAGAACAATTGCAACAGATCGAAGGATTACGCATCATTGGGACAGCGGCGAAAAAAGGGGCGATCATCAGTTTTGTTGTCGATGGAATCCATCCTCTCGATCTTGGAACTATGCTCGATCTTGAGGGCATTGCTGTCAGAACAGGGCATCACTGTACACAGCCGGCAATGAGTCATTTTGGTATTCCCGGCACCACGCGCCTCTCTTTTGCCTTTTACAACACGAAAGAAGAGATCGACTTTTTTGCGGCAGCAACAAAAAAAATGATGAAAAAATTATGCGTGTGACTCTTAAACAAGCGTGTGCATTAGTCAAACAGGGAAAAATCGTTGCAATTCCCACCGAGACTGTCTATGGGTTAGCCGCCTCGTTGTCTCATAGCGAAGCGATCGAAGAGATTTATGAGCGGAAGGGGCGCCCTAAAAACAAGCCATTGACCATTCATCTCGCCTATAGAACGCAAGTAGAAAACTATGCCGCCGTCATCCCGAAAGATTTTGACAGATTGGCCGGCGCCTTTTGGCCCGGCCCTCTCACCCTCATCTTGCCGGCAAAAAAAGAATGTGTTGCTCCCATTGTGAGAGGGGGGCTTGATACAATCGCCTTTCGCATTCCCGACCATCCGCTGGCCCGTCAAGTGCTAGTCGACTGCGGTCCTCTTGCGGTCCCTTCAGCAAATCGATCGGGAAAATTTTCGGCAACAACAGCCGAGCATGTCGAAGAAGACTTTGGAAAAAATTTTCCCGTTTTGGATGGAGGAGCGTGTGCCAAAGGAGTAGAATCGACGATTTTAACTTACTGCCGGAAACGCTGGCACATTCTCCGATTAGGTGTACTCTCTCCGGAGGCATTTGCACCGGTATTAGGGTACATCCCCAAAGCCATGCCTCCTCCCGATAAGGACGCAGAGATCATCGACTCCAAGCAAGAAGAGAAAGATCGCGTTCCTCTTACCACTCTGATTCTTGACGAAGAAGTTTTACCTCAATCGATCGGCGTTGTCGTGGGGTTTAGCGACCGCACCTATCCTCCATCCTGCCGCGTATTTTCATTGGGGGTATCGACCGATCCTGCAGGAGTGGCAAAGCATTTGTACGAGGTCCTCCATCGCCTGGATCTTGAAAGGGTGGGCAAAGCCTGGATTGATACTGATTTCCCCCAAGGAGGATTATGGATGACCGTCTTAGAACGGCTGCGCACCTGGGCCTAGAGGGTTTCAAACCCCCGCTAATTCCTATTTCTCTTTCTGTTCTTCTTCTTGACGCCCTGCCCCAAACCCCGTCAAAGGGGCTAATCCCTTTGCAATCCCCATTAAATAAAAATTTCCATTAACATAAAATATGCTGCATGATATTGTCTAGACAAACAGAAAAACGGAGCTAAGAATGAGCAGATTTCCGTATGTTGTTTTGGGATGCTTCATCCTTTTTTTTAGTAGTCACAGTCATGGGAGTTTCCATTCATTCCATCCGCAAGGCAATGTCTCTTTAGCGGCGGAAGCACTGTACTGGAAGACCTTCCACGATCCCATTAAGGAAATGCCGGCTTCATGGCAATCATTGGACAAACCGTATTAAGCAAATATCGTTCCCGTACTGTGAACGTCGGTAATAACTTTAACAAAAATTTTCTTGACAAACCTCAACGGTGGTCTCACATTCTTCCCGCTTTTGACTTGAGAATCGGTCTTGATTATTCATTGAGTGTATGCCGTTGTGCAATCACAGCGGCCGCCGGCTACGAACTCCATTCTTATCCAAGGTCTCTCCGCTATGCCTCGGAGAATATCTCTACGACAGCAGGCAGCGCCGAGATCCCGCTCTTTTCTTCCCAATATCTTAAGTTTGGAGGCCCGTACGTAAGTTTGACGGCATCATTCTAATCAATCCGCTGGTTGCCACCAGCTCGTGGAGGGGTCTTCTAGAAGGTATTGAATCTCTCTGATTTTCTTCTATAAGGTTCTCTTGCGATCGTTGCGAAGCTAAAGTGTACTGTAATAATATGTTTTCTTAAAAAAAATTCTAGGAGTTGCCATGAAAGTTTGCATTCCATGGAAAACTAAACGTTTTTTGTTTTTTTTGTTCCTCTATATCCAGCTATGCAACCATCTGTTATTTGCTGGTAGAGATGATGGCGTGAGCATCTACTATTATGGAGGTATTCCTGGTTGCGGATGTTTCTATCATTGTGACTGTTTTAGCCACCACCTGAATGGATTTCCAGATGATAACATCTGGCATCCGCAATTCCCGGAAGATAAAGTATGGCACGAATTCATGAAGAAATTTTTATCTGCAGTACAAGCAGGGCCATACTTCCCTAATCAAAGATATATCATTGAGGACATGGTAGGTGCAGAAAATTGCTGTAGATGTTTGTGTCTATTTAGTGAGTATTTGGACGCAATAGAAAAACTAATTAAGAGAATTGAATTAGCAAGAGTTGAAAGTATTGATTTTTATATGGATCTCTATTCCAAACCAAAAGATCAAGAAAAAAAGCAAGCACAAGTGAAAAGAATTAACGACAGAGCGAGAAATGCTTTCAATATTTTATCCTCTATTCCCGAGACCATTATTCCCTTATACAAAAAAATCATCGATGACTGTCCTCATCACAATTCTTACAATATAGTCCCTCTTTACAACAGAGGGCTGATAAGCCTACTAGAAGGTGATATTAACGGCTCTTTAGAAGATGTAGGCTTGTTGATCGATCTGTCCCAAAAAAATAGTAAACAAAATATTCTGAACTCGAAGATATTCCAAAGGCAGGGTGAATCCTTTATGGAAGTTGGACTTTATCAAGAAGCAATAGGTGCATTAACCAATGCGATTAATAGGGATCCAAAAAATCATGAAGCTTACTTTCAACGAGCATCAGCTTATTTTGAAACAGGGGATTTTGACCAAGCGATTAGTGATTATGTCCATTCTGAATTTAAAGAATTAAATTCTTTTTCTCATGCTCCTCTGGAATTTGTTGACGAATTTCTTGCTTCTATCCTTAAAGGTATTGAAGCAACAGCCCGTGAGTTTCTCCCCTCAATGTGTCATTCGGCTTATGGTCTTAGTGAATGCCTCTGGTCATTTTGCGAAGATCCCATGGAGGCAACTGAGTCTTTTGTTCTCGCTGCATATGAAATGGCAAATCAAGTTGTTGATTACCTTGAAACACTCGACGAATATAAATTAAAAGAATATGCAGCAGAATTTACTCAGTTTTATAAAAAACTTGATCATCTTAGTGAAAAAGAAAAAGGCCGGTTTATTGGATTCACGATTGGGAAGTATGGCACAGAGATATATGCGGGGGGAAAGGGCATTCAATGGATTTCTTCTTGCAAGAAACTACGAGATGCCAACAGGTTATGCAATCTTGAAGCAATGGCTACTTCACAAGTTAACAAGAAGCTAGTTTCTTCTTTAGCCCTAGAAAAATATTCAAAAAGACAGAGATTTTTTGAAGGTTCCGATATTCATTGGGGTAGTCAAAACAAGCACGTTATTGGCAGCCACAATTATAGAGAGGGTAGCAGCATTTTCGAGCATAAAGAAGCTGAGAAATTATTGAAAAAATATGCTGGAACCGGGACCCCTATAGCAGGAGAAATAGGAGAAGCCGGATTCAAAGAACTTGTAGATTTTAAGGAACATATTGGAGTATGGAAAAATGAAGTAGGAGAGTTTTTACCCACAACAAAAGGAAAAATTCACTATAGGAACGATGGCTCTGCACATATTGTTCCAGCCCATCCTGAATCCAAAGTGTGGTAATTATGAAAGGAATACCGGAACCGGAAGAAATAACAAAGACAGATCTCATATTATCTGCAAACAGAGCTCTTTTATCTTTAATACATCCAAATATGAGGGAAATTGATATTGAGTATATCAAAGAAAAAAAAACTATTAACTTTTGCGTCTATTTCGACCTCCAACCGACAGATAACCAAAAGGACGATGTCGGGAATATGGTTACAGAAATGAGCTGCCAATTCACAGATGATATACAATGGGAAGAAGAAATTATCTTTTTGCCTTATCCTGAAAGAATCCCTCAAAGAGGAATTTGTGTTTTCCGACGTTATGAGCCACTACCTCCCGGAGTCAATAAAAAAGATTGGTGATCAATGAATATGCACTGTTCTATGGAGCAAAATCTGAGCTGTGAAACATAAGCTCTGGAAAAAGTTTTCGTCTCCAGTAGTAAAAAAGGTGTTCGGTTATATCATTTTTACGACAGCAGCAGGCGATAGAAAGACCACTTCTTCGTTGTTTTCAGATCCTCCTCATTGGGATGATCATTCAGGCCCTCCTTTTTGAGAGGATTATTCTGATCCCCCATTTGGGAAGATTGATTTTGAGAACGCCTTTGAAAACCCGCCTTTAGAAGGCAGAGAAACTCTTTCCTGCCATTTTTCTCTCTAATTTTGGATCTCAAGTAAGAAATTTTGGCAATAATAGACCCTAACCCATCTAGACATTCAAAAAAACAAGTTTCTAGTTGAAAAGATTCATCGGGTCTGAGGCCTTCCAGCCGGCTGGAAAGCCTCGGACCCGTTTATTTTGCTATCCTTTCATGGCGAGTCCTTCGATATAAGGGTGCAAACCCCTCGTCTTTGAGGATGTTATCGATGCAGGATAAGGATAATTTGTGGTCCTGGCTGCACAAAACCGCTTGTATGTCATTGATCGAATGATTTTGCTTACGAAGGTTGATGATATCCCGGATTAAATCATTCTTTGTGGATCGACCTTTTGGGCCGGGCTTGCGCTGAATGAAGAAGGGGTAATGTTTAGTAACGCTGGAGGTGGAGAGACAAGTTCAGAACTTTTGATTGGGGTAGAATGCTTGAAAAGACTCCCCATTTCTCGAAAAATAGGGTTCTGTGATTTTAGAGCTTGCCAATTTTTAAGTATTTTGTTAAAAATTGGGTCTTGTTCACCTTATCTAGGAAAAATTTCGGTCACTTTTTGCACAAAAATGTATTTTTCAACGAGTCCTGTAGCCATCTGTTTCTTTTTCCTACCAAATTTATTCATTGAATTTATGCCGTTGTGCAATCACAGCAGCCGCCGGCTACGAACTCCATTCTTATCCAAGGTCTCTCCGCTATGCCTCGGAGAATATCTCTACGACAGCAGGCAGCGCCGAGATCCCGCTCTTTTCTTCGCAATATCTTAAGTTTGGAGGCCCGTACGTAAGTTTGACGGCATCATTCTAATCAATCCGCGAGCAAGTAAGTTCAGATTTTCTCAAAGAATAGGAAAATAAACGGGTCTGAGGCCTTCCAGCCGGCTGGAAAGCCTCGGACCCGTTTATTTTCCTATCCTTGAGTGAGAGAGATTCAAAATCCCAAAATTTGCAATGCCCGATCATAATCGGGCTCTTGGGTGATCTCGGGAACTTGCTCCGCGTAGATGATTCGATTATTTTCGTCCAAAATCAAGACATTGCGCGAACACAATCCCTTCAAATCCCCTGTTCTCATTTCCACCCCATAATCTTTTGCAAAGGAGCTTCTAAATGCTGAAAGGGTTTCTGCATGTTTGATCCCTTCGCTTTGGCAAAAACGTTGTTGCGCGAAGGGGAGATCTTTAGAAATATTTAAGACTACCACATCGTCTTGGTCTTTGAGTTTTTGATGGAAAGTCTTTACGGTAGCTGCACAGACACCTGTATCCAGGCTTGGAAAAATATTTAAAAGTTTCTTCTTTCCCTTATAGGAATCAAGAGTCGCCTCAGAAAAGTCGCTTTTCAGCAAGGAGAAGTCTTTTGCTAAGGACCCCTCAGCTGGAAGGTCGCCAGCTGTTTCCACCGGCTCCCCTTTAAACAGCACTCTAGACATTAAATCTTCCTTTTTTTAACGCAGGTTTTGGACTGGAAAATGAATGTCTTCTCCGCCCTTTCTTAGTTTTGACGGCGGCGTTCCTCTTCCCGCTGTCTTTGTATTCTTTCTTCTTCCCGTTTTCTATCGAGCCTTCTTTGTTCCGCCCGTTTTTGTTCTCGAATCCACTCTTGCCGCCTTTCCTCTTGCAATCTCTCTTCGATTTCCCTCATTTGACGCTCGGCAGCTTCTCTTGTCTCTCGCAGTTTTTTTTCCATAACCCCTTGATTTTGATTCGCATCAAGACGGGTAAAAGAGAGGCAGATCAGAGAACAAGTGAGACAATAACGAAGAAAATTTTTCATTGACTACTCCTTAGAGGGTGTCTACAAAGTCAGAAAACAGGCTTTTCCATCGTTCTAATCCCCAGTGATCACGTTAAAAAGAAAGTTCTTTCCTTGCAATAAAAAAAGAGGGAATCGAGCTGGATCGGGAAGACCAAAAGGAACAAAGGGAGAACCTAAGGAAAGAATATACGTCCCGAAAGATATGGTTGAATGGCTGAAAGAAATAGAAAACCTCGCTTATGTCAGAGAATTAAAAAAATTCCTTTTAAATCACAAAGAGATTGAATCGCCAAAACAACTTAAGGATATTTTGAAAATGTAGATTTATTCAGGATAGGTGTAATGGTCTGATTATTTTGCGTCCATTGCTTTGTCCATTGCGCTGCTTGATCGATTGCTTGTCGCGCATACATGATTCCAAGGTGCCCGCAATCTTCAACGGAAAGTTCCCGATCAGGAAAACCTTGAATATGGACCGATTCTTTGGGGACGATTCCATCCATTGCACCCCAAACCGTATAAAGGTCTACTTTAAGGGGATTTTTTACATATTCGTCGTAGGTTTGTTCAATTTCTGGGCGTACACCCTCACAAAACCAAGAAAATTGGCAATCATCGTAATGAAGGCGCCCTCCAATGGAAATGAACATGGAGACTGACACACGGTCGTCGAAAGGTTCGGCTCTCCACACGTATTTACTTGCAACAAGAGCTCCAAGAGAGTGGCCTTGCAAGCTCAGATCAACAACTTCAGCTCCTGCAGAAAAACATTGAGAAGCAATGGAACGGATCTTTTCTGTGATTTGATGCAGAGGAACAGGATCGTCATCTGTTTGTTGTAAGTCGACGGTGTAGACATTTGTTATTCCCACACGTTCGTATTCTTTCGCCCAGTCAAGAAAAGTGTAAGGCCCTCCGCCTGCACCGTGAAGGAGAAGGACGACTTTTGCGACTTTGTTTACCGTATCGATCATCGGCTCTAAAGAGTCTAATCCATAACGATGGGGATTATAGGTGTAGGCAAGGTAATTCTTGATCGAAGCATACAATGCTCCCGGTTCCTTCCAGGCTATCTCGTTGACCAACTCCTGCATATTCATCATGCTGACATCGACGCTGACCGATCCGTTTTTTATCAGCCGGTCTTCAACAAACTGTACAGATTCTCTCTCCATTGCGGCGATTTCTCCTTCAAGAAGAAAAAGAATAGCAGCTATTGCTAGAAAAAAACGCGTTGTTTTCATGATCCCTAAGTGTAGATGATCTCGACTTGGCAAAGTCGAATTAGCTATTAGGTTATCATGCCTTCATTATTTTTTCGTAAAGAGAGATATATTGAGGAAGAATCTTAGATACGCAAAATGTTTCCTGTGCTCGAATCCTGGCATTTTGACTCATCTGTTCATAAAGTGTCCGGTTTGTCAGGAGTTTTATCGCATCCTTAGCCATTTGATCGACATCTCCTAAAGGAGCCAGATAGCCTGTTTTCCCATGCTCGACCAGTTCCGGAAGGCCTCCAATATTCGTGGCTATCACCGGTATCCCATAAGCCATCGCCTCGAGAGCAGCTAAACCAAAACTCTCTTGGGCACTGGGAAGTATGAATAAATCTGCACTTGCCACATAGGCATCGATCTCTCGATCTTGCCCTTGAAAAAAGACATCGTCGCGAAGATCATAATCCTCAACGAGTTGGCGCACTCCTTCGATCCCGGCTCCGGATCCTAGAAATAGAAGCTTTGCTTTTATCTGTTTTTTAATTCTTAAAAAGATGTAGACGACATCCTCAACACGTTTTACACTCCGGAAATTCGACGCATGGACAAGGAGCTTTTCCCCTAAATTCACAAATCTTTCACGAAGAGGTTTTTTGCCCACCAACTCTGGACGCGGAACAAAAAAATTGTAGATGACTTCGATGGCATGATCGACCTGAAAGTATTCGACAGTTTGTCTGCGCAAGCTCTCCGACACGGCTGTGACGCCATCGCTGTTTTCAATACTGTATTTAACAATTCGAAAATAAGAGGGATCCCTGCCCACTAAGGTGATGTCCGTTCCATGGAGGGTTGTGATCACAGCAGGCTTCGAACTTCCAAGAATCTGTTTGGCAAGGTAAGCGCTTGTGGCATGGGGAATGGCATAATGCACGTGGAGAACATCAAGAGCATATTGTTCGGAAACGGAGGCGATTTTTACTGCTAAGGGAAGAGCGTAATCGGGATATTTAAACAAATCATAGCGGGTGATATCCACCTGATGGAAAACAATGTTCCGTTCATTCATGTTCAAGCGAAACGGCACTTCGTAAGCGATAAAATGGACTTCATCGCCTCTCGCCGCCAAAGCATGCCCAAGTGCGGTCGCAACGACCCCGCTTCCCCCTATAGTTGGATAACAAACGATCCCGACTTTCACTTAAATTTCCCGCACTCCTTGTGCCACTTGCATGAGGTCTTCAATCACAATCGGGTTTCCCTTGACCAATCCTTGAGCATATGGCCGGTTAATCAACATTCCTAGCCTTGATGCAATGCGAAGATGCCAATCGTCATAAGAAAACGTCTTCAACTGGCCGGCATGACAGCGTATCATTTTCATCCACACCTCCACATGTTCACTCACATCGACAATAAAATCGATCGATGCACTGAAAGAAGAGGGATAATGGAGGATTCCTTCAACCCTATGGATGGGAATCTCAGGGAGAATTTTTGAGAAGCGGGCATAGCGGCAAGCATAGCGAGCTATTCTGCCGGCAGCCAAGTGGTCGGGATGGTCCTGTTCTCCCTTCCACATTGGAGCGAGGACAAGACGTGGTCGAAACTCGCGGATGACTTTGACAAGTTCTAATCGAGAACCATAGGTGTCGACAATCTCGCAATCTTTAAAATCGAGGAAAACCCGGCTTGCTCCGATGAGGCACGCCGCATCTTCACCTTCCTTGCGCCGCTCTTCCGCTGTTCCATGGCTTCCTTTTTCTCCTAAAGTGAGATCGGCCATGACAATGCTGCGGCGCTGTGCTGCCATTTTCGCTAAAATGGCCCCGCAAAAAAATTCAATATCGTCGGGATGAGCTCCGAAAGCCAAAATATCTACCATAATTAGTACTTTATTGCATCGCCCGACATAGGGTCAATCCATAAATCCTCTTTGGATAGCCTTCCAAAAGGGTCTCGGCGCAACAACGGAGGGTCCTTCCTGTCGTCATCACATCATCGACAAGCAAGAGGGTTTGATCTTGAAGATCCCGGCGCTTTGTTAATCGAAAAGAACGAGGCGACAAAAGGAATCTTTGGCGACAGGGCCCTTCCTCTTGACGATACTCTTCGCTCACACGTTTTAGCACCCTTCTCACTGGGCGGTTGATCAACTTTCCAAGAGACTTTGCCAAAAGAAAACGTTGGTTATAGCCTCTCTGCAGCCATCTGACGAACGAAATAGGAACGGGAACGATCACATCGGGGAGAGGCCAACCGAGGCCGGCTAACTGAAGGGCTAAAAAAGCCGCAGCTCCTTTAGCTAAATCGAGCTGACTTCCCTTTTCCATCTTTTTAACGAGAGTAGCAGCAGGGCCGGCATGGTCGAATACAGCTGCTATCCGATGGCACATCAGGGGGTGCGAGAGGCATCTTTCACACATACGCCGATGTGGTAAGTATTCGGATGAAAAACAATAAGGACACCGTTCGGAGGGATTAATGAGTGACAAAAGCTCATGACAAGGCCGGCAAAAAATTTGAGAAGTCAATTCCAGTCTCTCTGAACAATGCAGGCACAAGGGAGGATAGATGAGATGAAGAGCTGCTTGCATGCATTGTTTAGCAAAAGAGTAAGGTCTCACATTCGCTCGCTTGAGATTTTCTAGCCCACATTCCGCATGTTGCGGGAGGTGATTTCAATAGATTTTTGATTCTAAGTGGGTTACAAAATCGAAGCTTGGTCTGTAGTCACCAATCGAGATTT